>JAGVCI010000042.1 GCA_020059985.1 Candidatus Peribacterales bacterium
GCGGTGAACCTTCGCTATGCGGAAGTGAGTTTTGCGTTGTCCCCGTTGCCGACTGCGACGAGTCCTACACCGAAGGACTGTGAAGCGGTTCGCAAGAAAGTGAAGTCGCAGTGCCTGTCACCATACAGCCAGTGCACGAAAGCGGCTGTCCGCGAGCGATATCAGTGCCACAAGAACGCATCGCACACGTTCACATCGTGTGTTGGGACAAGTACGAAGAAGCGCAATGACTGCGTGGCGAAAGCCTTTAGCAAAGACACTCCGGAGAATTCTTTCATGAACCCTGATGGAATCCGCAGGCCCATCGAAATGCCGCAGTCGTGCATCGTCGAAGACAATGCTCGGTACGATGCTTGCTCCTCGTCTGCGACGTCGTCCTGGCAAACGTGCGAGTGGAATACGACCAATCAGAGACAGACATGCGTGACGACGTACTACACCTGCGAAGATGTGATTGAGGCAGAGTTCGTATCAAGATTTGGGGTTCCCTATGCACACGTCTGCCCAATTCCATAAGACACGACAAAAAGGCCAGAACGGTCCCTACGGAAAGAAAATTACATGTTTGAGTAGAACTGCTTCTTGCGGTTTGCTGAGCGGTGTTCCTCACGCTTGAGAGCGCGCATACGCACCTCGCGACGGGTGACGGTGCCCTTGAAACGGGAGCGATCACGGAGCGCCTTAAGGAGCCCAGTTTGCTGCACCTGCTTCTTGAATCGCTGCATGAGCGAGTCGTTACTTTCTTCCCGGCGGCGAACTGCGTAAATGGCCATGACCGGGGGAGGGTAAGGGAGAGATGGCAGGGGTGCAAGGAAATTGGGGTGTTTTGGGCAAATGCCCATTGGCAAATTTCCCAAAAAGCAAACAAAGAGCAGCGTTGATCGGATGAAAGAACCTCAGTACACTCCTTCCCGATATGCCGAAGAAAGACGCCTACACCGCTGAACAAATACAAGTCCTGGAGGGCTTGGAACCCGTCCGCAAGCGCCCAGGAATGTACATCGGGTCTACGGATGAACGCGGTCTCCATCACTGTGTGTATGAGATCGTGGATAACGCGATCGACGAAGCCATGGCCGGGTACTGCACCCGGATTATCGTTACACTCCATGACGACGGACAAGTGAGCGTCGAAGATAATGGACGTGGAATTCCAGTCGACATCCACCCAAAGCTCAAGAAGCCTGCGCTCGAAATAGTGCTGACGACGCTGCACTCCGGAGGAAAATTCGGAGGAGATGAGAGCGGATACAAAGTCTCTGGAGGGCTCCACGGAGTCGGTTCCTCGGTCGTGAACGCGCTCAGCGTGCATATGCGCGCAGAGGTGTACCGCGACGGAAAAATTCATGTTCAGGAGTACAAGCGGGGACAGCCGACGATGAAATTGAAAGTCGAAGGATCGACGAAGAAGCGCGGCACAAAGATCTTCTTCAAGCCAGACAACGAGATCTTCGATACCACAACGTTCTCGCTGGAGACCATCATGAATCGTCTCCGTCAGCAGTCGTACCTCACACGCGGCATTACGGTTTCGGTGATCGATGAACGTAAGAAACGTCCAGAGCAAGACCAGAAACTCCCGACCATGTACCGCTTCCACTTCTCCGGAGGAATCGCTGCGTATGTGCGTCACCTCAATGAAT
Organism: Candidatus Peribacterales bacterium; assembly: GCA_020059985.1. Taxonomy (GTDB): domain Bacteria; phylum Patescibacteriota; class Gracilibacteria; order Peribacterales; family Peribacteraceae; genus JAGVCI01. The sequence goes on from JAGVCI010000042.1 coordinate 1,644, forward strand.
CGAAAGAGCGCATCGGCGATCCCATCTGGTTCGAGAAGGATACGACCGATGGTTTCGTGGAGGTGGCTCTCCAGTACACGCAAGCATTCCAGGAGCACGTGGTGAGCTTTGCCAATAACATTCACACCACAGAAGGCGGTCATCACCTGACAGGGTTCAAGTCCGCGATCACGCGCACGATCAATGCGTACGCTCGCGCGCAGGCGCTTTTGAAGGAGAAAGATGAGAACCTCACCGCAGACGACGTCCGCGAGGGACTCACCGCCGTGATCTCCGTTCGTTTGCGCGAGCCGCAGTTCGAGGGACAGACGAAGTCCAAGCTCGGCAACGCCGAGATGAAGACTGCGGTCGAAACGGTCGTGAACGAGAAACTTGCGGAGTACATGGAGGAGCACCCATCCGAAGCGCGTGCCATCGTCGGGAAATGTCTGCTCGCCTCACGCGCTCGTCTTGCCGCTCGCGCCGCTCGCGATAGCGTCATTCGCAAGGGAGCGCTTGAGGGAATGACATTGCCGGGAAAACTTGCAGACTGTTCCAGTAAGGACCCGGGTGAGTGTGAGCTCTTCCTCGTCGAGGGAGACTCCGCTGGTGGGTCAGCCAAACAGGGCAGAAATCGTGAGTTCCAGGCCATCCTCCCGCTTCGTGGAAAAATCCTGAACGTCGAACAAGCACGTCTGGATAAAATGCTCGCGAATAACGAAATCAAGTCGCTCATCATTGCGCTTGGTATCGGCATTGGCGAAGTGAAGGATTACTCGAAGCTACGTTACGACCGGATTGTGCTCATGACCGATGCTGACGTCGACGGCGCACACATCCGCACGCTGCTTCTGACCCTCTTCTACCGCTACTTCCCCGAACTCATCGAGACGGGACACCTCTACATCGCGCAGCCACCGCTCTTCAAAATCGCGAAGGGCAAAGATATTCGGTATGTCTACACTGAGTCTGATAAAGATAAAGTGATGGCGGAGTGGGGAGTGACCAGCGAGGACACCGAAGCAACCGAAGAATCAGTAGAGCCTGAAGAACTCCTTGCCGGCGAAGAGCCCGAAGAGAAGACAAAGCCGAGAGCACCCCGTGTCGCCATTCAGCGGTACAAAGGTCTTGGAGAAATGAACCCGGGACAACTGTGGGACACGACGATGAACCCGGAGACACGCACGATGCTCCGTGTCACCATGGACGATGCCGAGGCTGCGGATGCCGTGTTCACCACACTCATGGGATCGGAAGTCTCTCCACGTAGAAAATTCATCCAGACGCATGCGAAGACGGTTAAAAACTTAGACGTTTAATGTTATGGAGACTGAGGCCGATAAGCTTGCGTGGAAAAAGTACATCGAATCTTGTAATGCCCATTTTGGTCATGACGAAAAGGGGCAAGGAAGCCCAATCACTGAAATGGTTCTCCAATATCACTCGAAAAATTGGGATGATATTTTTCGAAGACAGCAACAAGAACGCGCTGACAAAAATTCTTAATCCTAATCCGACTCTCCCATTCGATCTTTCAGCGTGTACGTATCCAGATTCTTTTCGCCGAGGAGCTCGATGATCGTGGAAACTGCTTTGTCGTACTTTATTTCTTTCTGCTTTCCGGCCTGCATGTCGCGGAGGATGATCGTGCCGCCCTTCACTTCCATTTTCCCAAGGAGCAGCGCGTAACGCACCTGGAACTTATCCGCGAGGCGCATCTGGCTCTTGAGGCTCGCTTCGCCCAGAGCTCCCACTGTGTGCACGCCTTTCTCGCGGAGCTCTGAGATAAGCCGTAAACACGACTTCTTCGCCTCCGGTCCCAGCTGCGCAACGAAGACGTCCACCTGGTCTTTGTGCGGGGCTTTTACCCCTGCCTGTTTCATCTGCCAGATGATGCGTTCCATGCCGCCAGCAAACCCCGTACCCGGTGTCGGCTTTCCTCCGAGGAGTTCGATGAGTGCGTCGTAGCGACCACCGCCACCGACGGCGTTTTGGGCGCCAGTTTCACTGTCCCAGAACTCAAAGACAGTCTGCGTGTAGTAGTCGAGCCCACGGACGAGGGATTTGTTTTCCTGGAACTGAATTCCGAGTTCGGTGAGGTATTCGAGAAGGGTGGAATGATACACCTTGCTCTCGTCGCTCAGGAACTGGTCGAGCGTTGGTGCGCTCTTGAGAAGAATCTGCGTGTCTTCTTCTTTGGAGTCCAGGAGACGCAGAGGATTCGTGGTAAGCCTCTCTCGATCAAGGTCAGGGAGGTTTCGTTCTTTCCCAATGAAGAAGTCCTTGAGTGCGGCGACGTATGCCAGACGGTTCTCGGCAGTACCGATGTTATTGATCTGGAGTTTCAGTCGGTCGAGGATCTGCAGATCTTCGAAAATTTTGGTGACGACATGGATCAACTGTGCGTCGAGGCTTGGGTCTTTGATCCCGATGATCTCGAAGTCGAACTGGTGGAACTGCCGGTAGCGGCCTTTTTGCGGACGATCGTGACGGAAACACGGACCGATCGCGTAGAGCTCCACGGGTTGGGGGAGTTGTTGCATCCCGTTCTCGATGTAGCTGCGGCAGATCCCTGCGGTGAACTCTGGGCGGAGTGCAAACTCCGATTTGTCTTCGGACTGTTTCCCAGAGACCACGAAGAGTTCTTTCTCGACGATGTCCGTGTGTTCACCAATGCCACGCTCGAAAATTTGGCGGTTCTCGAAGATCGGTGGATCGATGCGCTTGAAACCCGCTTGGCGGGCACGATGACGCACCGCTTTCTTAATATAGGTCATGTATTGGTTATCCTCGGGGAGGATATCGTGGGTGCCTTTTGGCGTACGAAATTGGGGCTGAGACATGAGAGAAACGGGGTCTGACCAGGAACTCTACCATGGCTTACGCTAAACGAAAAGGCTCTTTCCAGAGAGTCTTCCAGGAAACTATAGACCCAGGAGATCCGCTGTTTGCCTCTGTTCGTAAGGCGCATGCTCTGCTTCGAGCGGCAGCTCGCTCCCCGAAAGTCGAATGGCATTGGAAATCTGAAGGAAAAGGAAGAATGCGTAGAGCGAGAGGAGCGCGAGTCCTTCCACACGTGAGAGGTTTCCCCGGGTGCGCGAGAAGAAATAGAAGAGCGTGAGACCAAGGGTAAGGATCGGGAAGCTCAACAGCGATTCGCTCTGTTCCACTGCAAATGCGCCGTTTGCGAGGATGAGCAATGCGAAAATCAAAGTATTTGCCACAGCAGAGCCCATGTAGTCGCCGAAAGCGATGTCTTTATGTCGGCCGAGGATGCAACGCAGTGCGATAACGAGTTCTGGAATATTCGTTCCAATCGAGAGCAGCAGAAGTCCGATGAACGAAGAGGGGATCGAAAACATGTTGGCGAAGTAGATTGATTCATTCACAAGAATATTTCCTGCAATGAAGATGAGCACAGCACCCAGAACAATCTTCGCTATGTCGCTTATGGTTGCATGTCGGCGACGCAAAAGAATTTTTTCGGTTTTGCGAAGAGCATCGCGTGCGGTCTTCTCGATCTTGCGTTTCTTCTGTAGACGAAAAATAAGCATCAGATAGAAGAGCAGGAGGAGTACGCCATCACTAAAGTTTGCTCTCCCATCGATTGTCATGAGTGCTGGGAGTAGTACGACGCAGAGAAGAATGATGATATTGGTTTTCGTCATTGCGCGGGTCATCGGAATCCCGTTCCCGAAGACCGCGAGCGTCGGCATGATGAAGAGGAAGATCACGAGTGACGCGCCGATCAAGTTTCCTGCAGAAACCTGCGGCACACCTTCCGCAGTCGCGTTGATGGCGACGGAAATTTCACTGATCGAGGTGAGGATCCCCAGCACGAAAAATGCGACTGCGAATCCCGGTCTGTTGAATCGTCTTGCGACCCGCTCGGTGGCATCGATCAATAGCCCAGACATGAACCACATGAGGGCAGCAGAGAGCGCGAAGAGGAGTATGTGTGTCACAGGCATAAGTGTGTGTCTTTATGGTTATTTTATCATAAAAATGATGTTTTGGCTATATCTGATTCTTTCTTCCTATACACAAAAAACGGGGGCTACATGGCCCCCGTTCTTCTTTCAGTTTTAGTTCTGGATGATCGTGATCGAGTTGCCAGACGTTGCATTGATCGCAGAGTGCGCCGTGGAGTTCGCATTTGCATTCACTTTTCCGTACTTCGTCTGCACATTGTTTGTTGCCGACGAATTGTTGGACGAGTGCACGACGGTCTTGCTTTTTGCGTTTACATTCGCGGACTGATTACTCTGTGGCTGCCAACCACCCCACCAAGGGAAGAAAAACAATCCGACCATAAATGTAAGAAGAGCTCGCTGAAACATAAAGATGAGGGGGGAAGGGTAAGGGTGAGCAAACCCTAAAGCGAACAATCGTGCCTTTCCAGGAGCTTCGCTGGTGAAGGCGTGAGTCTGATGATCTTGAGATATTCTTCCATCGGGTTTCGCATCAGTTCGCAATGCAATCGTGCTAGAGTGCTTTTCAATTCTCCCTCCCCTCATGCAATTGTTCAGAATAATCGTTCTCACAGGTACTGCAGTACTCCTCAGTGGTTGTTATATTGTAAAGATCGAGGACACGGTCACGTCGCAGGGCGAACTCAATCGAACGACGACACTCACGGTTTCCGAAAAAATGCGTGAACTGATGTTGAGTGAAGATGCAGAAGTCACTCCGCCCAATCATGAGGACGATTGTGACGATGTGGAAGATAGTGTGATCGGTTCCACAGAGTGGAAAGTGCTCGAGTGTGGTCCCACTCCCGATGGGGGAATTGCCATTCGCTCTGTCGCTACTTCGACCAAGGCACTTAAAACCAAAAAGCTGCCCGACGGATCGGTCCAGTACTCGTACGAACTCTATGGAGAAGACGACCTCGTCGATCCTTCACTCAAGAAAAAAGAAGAGGAATACGAGGCTGAGCAGACGGAATTCGAAAGCGAAATGGGTGATGAATTTTTTGAAATTTCCTACAGGGTGACGATGCCGGGGAAAATCACCGATGCCGGAGGCGGAAAACTCCTCAGGTCCGATGTCGTGGTCTTCTCGCATGAGGTCCTCAAAAAAGTGACGAAGAAAACGACGATTATCTCGGTCGACTCACCGAACGCAAAGACTGCACTCGGGAGCACACAGGCGGATCGTATTTGTGCACGTATCGCGAAGTTCAAAGATCAGCCGACAATGTATAAGCGCATCCTTGAGCGCGTCCAAAAGCGCTTCGATCTTACGTGTCAGCAATAAGCAGCTAGTCTTTATTCTTCCCGTTCATCCCAAATTTCGAGCAGAGGAGAGCGAATGATAAACGCTTTTCCGTTGGTTGTTTGCACGGGACCTTGGATGAATTCCGCCAGTCTCTCTTCACGTTCTTTGAAAGAGGGTGCATCGGTGTCGTCGGGGTCTGGCATTCCTCGGACTAGTAACTTGCGGAGTTTTTCATCCGGAACGTATCGATGGATCAATGCAGTGACATCAGAAAGAGAGACGTCATCTAAGCCCTGGTACTCGATAACGAGAGCGCCGTCGCCTTGGAAGAAATAGACGACGTCACCGGCTTTCAGAAAATCCACTTCGTCCGTTTGCTTCGGTTCGATCGCTACCGAAAAACCGTTTAAGTTCTCACTCACCACTACTCCGTTTTTCCGCTCGTATTTCCATGCGGTCTCCTCGACGAGCTCAGAGGTTTCTCCAAGATCTAAAAGAAGACTACGACCAGAGATGATTTTCATGCGTGTAGGATTATCGATGATCACTTCCGCGGGTTCCTCGTGCTCCTCGTGTTCGCGAGTTGGAATAGGTTGTGCTCTCTTCGGTTCTTGGATTTTATCCTCCTTCGCTGTGCACCCGACGAGGATAGTGGCGAGTGCCAACTTCGTTCCCCATTTTTTTACATCCACAAAACTGGGACCGGTCATCTTTCCGGCATTCGGTGCCGATTCCGGTGAACGAAAACGCATGTGATTAATTTAACACTATTTTATAAATTGTCAATTACCTGGGGCGAGATAAGGGGTTCGAACCCTTGACCTTCCGGACCACAACCGGACGCTCTAACCAACTGAGCTAATCTCGCCATGAGTGCAGGCATACTAAAGAGAACGTTCTTCTATTTCCAGCAGCGAGTCTCGATTATTTCTTCGGTGTTTCACCCGGTTTCTCGGGCTCTTTGCCCTCCTTTTTCTTCTCGTCGATCCCTTCGACGCGGATGAACGCGACGGGGTCGTCATCGTGTTTCTCTTCCTTCTTCGGCTGAGGTGCTTCCTTCACAGGCTTCGGTTGTTCCACGATCGCTGGCTTCGGCGTCTCGGGCACCTTTTTTATTTCCTTCGGGTGGACGACTGCCGGAAGAGCGGCCTTCGGTTCTATCTTTTTCGGCTGCACCGGTGGTTTCGGAGCTGTGGTAAC
>JAGVCI010000025.1 GCA_020059985.1 Candidatus Peribacterales bacterium
GAAGCGAGAGAAGGGCGAACAGAACGGAGGAGAATTTGACCATAAGGGAGTGAATCTATACTAAATTCGCATTAGGTCAAGTTTTCATGACACTTTTTACTTCTCTCGGCGCAGAAGCTCAATTTCGTCGCGGAGGTCGGCAGCACGCTCAAATTCCAGGTTTTGGGCAGCCAGTTCCATCTGTAGCTCGAGTTCTTCGAGGAGACGCTTCCGTTCGTCCTTCGGAATCTTCTGATGGTCGTACCGTGGACGACGGAGCTCCAATTTTCTCTGCTCCTCAGAAATATCGTGTACCGCTTTCTCGATGCTCTTCGGCGTGATGCCGTGTTTTTTGTTGTACGCATCTTGGATCGCGCGACGACGTTCGGTTTCCGCGAGTGCTTCGCGCATCGCATCTGTTTCTTTGTCGGCATAGAGCGTCACATGACCGCGCACGTTTCTCGCCGCACGTCCGATGGTTTGGATAAGCGCATCACGCGAGCGGAGGAATCCTTGTTTATCGGCATCGAGAATCGCGATAAAGCTGACCTCGGGAAGATCGAGTCCTTCGCGGAGAAGATTGATACCCACCACGATGTCGATGTCTCCAATTCGCAGTTGTCGGAGAATTTCGATGCGCTCGAGTGTCTCGATGTCGCTATGGAGGTAGCGCACTTTGAAATTGTGCTCCTGTAAGTACTTGGTCATATCTTCCGCCATCTTTTTCGTGAGAGTCGTAAGTAGTGCGCGCTCTCCGCGTGCGATGGTCTGGTTCAGTTCCTCGGTAATGTCATCGATCTGGTGCTTCGTCGGCTTCACTGTGACGACTGGATCGAGCAGTCCCGTCGGACGAATGATCTGTTCGACGAGCCTCTCCTTCGGCGTGTGCGCGTACTCATACTTTCCTGGTGTCGCCGAGACATAGACTGCTTGATTGATGCGTTGCTCAAACTCATCAAACTTGAGTGGTCGGTTGTCGTGCGAGCTGGGGAGACGGAAACCGTAATCAATCAGCGTCTGCTTTCGACTGTAATTTCCCTCGTGCATTCCCCCAACTTGAGGAATAGAGATGTGTGACTCGTCGATGAAGAGGAGGAAGTCCTTCGGGAAATAATCGAGGAGCGTCGACGGCGGCGCGCCCGGAGTATTACCGGTGAGGTAGCGTGTGTAGTTCTCAATTCCCGTCGTGTAGCCCGTCTCTTTCAGCATTTCGATGTCGTAGTCCGTTCGCTGGCGGATGCGTTCCGCTTTCGCATGTTCACCGGCCTCGAGGAATTTTTTCTCCTGCACTTCGAGATCTGCGCGGATGCCCTCGACCGCTTGATCGATTTTTTCCTGTGTCGTGACAGTGTGCACCGCCGGGAAGATGGTCGCTTCCTGTAATTCCTGAATGAGTTCGCCGGTGAAGCTATCCACTTCCTGGATCACATCGACCTCGTCGAAAGGCATCTCGATGCGAATGACGGTATCGCCGCCTGGAGGGAAAACCTCCACCGTATCGCCGAGGACGTGGAACATCCCTTGTTTGAACTCGATGCCGCTCCTCTTGTATTGGATGTCCGTGAGTCGTCGCAAAAATTTATCGCGCTGCACCGGTTCGCCGCGCTTCACTTTGACCGCCATCGCTTCGTAATCCGAAACGCTACCGAGACCGTAGATGCACGAGACCGACGCAACGATCAGCACGTCTCTGCGTGTGAGCAAATTGTACGTCGCCGCGTGTCGGTATTTTTCAATCTCCGCGTTGATGCTCGCATCTTTCTCGATGTACGTATCCGTGTGCGGCAGGTACGCCTCTGGTTGGTAGTAGTCGTAGTACGAGACGAAATACGAGACCGCACTCTTCGGGAAGAACCCCTGGAACTCACTACAGAGCTGCGCCGCCAAGGTTTTATTATGAGCTAACACGAGCGTTGGTCGTTGGAGTTCGGCGACAATATTGGCCATCGTGAAAGTTTTTCCAGTACCCGTGGCACCGAGAAGTGTCTGGTGTCGTTCACCAGCATTGATGCCTTCGATGAGCTTCGCAATCGCCTTCGGCTGATCACCAGTCGGCTTGAAGTCGGAGACGAGCTCGAATTTCTTCTCTTTAGACATGTCGGGGGATTGTACAGGGATCTGACATATGGTCCAATGCTTGACCATGGATAATGGACTTGAATCTGAGTGGCTTCCAAAGCTTCCTACGGAGCAACAGTTCCAAGCAGCAAAAATGCGGGCGTGGAAAATACTCATAAACACGCCATGGCCCGACCTTCGCATAAAAAAATTTAAAGTTCGTGAACTTCTGGAAGAACCAGCGAATCTACGCGTCACTTTGTGCATCAACCAAGTTCGCGATACTGCACAATTACTGTGCCACATGAATTTAGGTGTCCATACCAATGGGAAGCGTGGTAAAGAAAATGATAAGAAAGTGCCTCGCTATCCTCTGCATCCGAAAACATCCGCGGAAACCATTGAGCAGTTAGATGAATTTGATCGGGTTATCTTGGCGAATGGATTGGTTCTGAAACTATGGGCAGAATCTTTTTCTAACGCTTCAGAAACGAATGAATGGGCACAATTACACAGGGAGGAGAAATTGCTGAAGTATGCCCTTCCTCAATTGAGAAAGGGCAATACTCTCGTAGTCATGCCCGATGCTGAGCAAGATGCGCTATCCTGATCCCCGATGATCGACCTAGACGACCTCCGCAAACGGCCGAGCGATTACCAAAAAGCTGCGAAGAATAAGCGCATCGCTATTTCGATCGACGATTTTCTCGCGCTCGATCAGCGCCGCAGAGAGTTGCAAGCTGCGACCGACGAGATGCGCGCGGAGAAAAACACGGTGAGCAAAAATATTCCGTCGATGAAGGGTGCCGAGAAAGAAGACGCTCTTCAAAAAATGAAGAAAGTCTCCGAGACACTGAAAGGAAAAGAGGAAGAGTTCAGCGGCGTGGATAGTGAGTGGAAGAAAATGCAGTTGCTCCTTCCTTCTATCCCCCTTGATCGTGTTCCCGTTGGAAAAGACGACACCGAGAACAAGGAGGTGGAGACGCACGGCAAGATTCCGGAGTTTGCGTTCGAACCAAAGGATCACATCACGCTTGGGGAAGAGCTGGATATCATCGATATCCCACGCGGAGTGAAGATCGCCGGAGCTCGCAGCTATTTCCTGAAAGGAGATGGTGCACGACTGGAGCTCGCGGTGCTGCTCTTCACACTCGATCACCTGACGAAGAAAGGATTCACCGTTTTCACGCCGCCGCTCCTTGCGAACTACGACGCGATGATGGGCACGAGTTACTTCCCGGGGGGAGAGGAGCAGGCGTATGCCGTTGGCGTCGATACCGAGCCGGACAGGGGCGGCGCGGACAAAGAGAAGAAGATCGCCTCCGATCATCTGTATTTGATCGGGACGTCGGAAGTTGCCGTCGCGAGCTACCACAGCGGCGAGACGCTCGCGCTCGATGAGCTCCCCAAGCGCTACGCAGGCATCAGCAATTGTTTCCGCAGAGAAGCGGGAACGTACGGCAAAGATACGAAAGGCCTCTACCGTATTCACCAGTTTCAGAAAGTCGAGCAGGTCATCATCTGTGAGAACGATCCGAAAGTGAGCGAGAAATTGCACCAGGAGATTCTCCAGAACGCCAAAGACGTTCTAAACGCGCTCGAACTTCCGTATCGCGTGGTCGATGTCTGCACTGGCGACATGGGCCGCGGACAGGTCTACAAAAATGACATCGAAACGTGGATGCCCAGTCGCAAAGGATACGGCGAGACGCACAGCTGTTCCACGTTCTACGATTTCCAAGCGCGTCGGTTAGCCATCAAGTACGTCGATAAAGACGGCACAAAGAAATTCGCACACACGCTCAATAACACGTGTATTGCGAGTCCAAGAATTTTGATCCCGATCCTGGAGATCTATCAGAATAAAGATGGATCGGTGACGATTCCGAAGGTGCTCCGACCATATATGAGCGGACAGGAAAAAATAACGAAACGATAGTCACCCCGAGCCAGCCGAGCGGGTGACGATTCCGAAAGTGTTGCGACCGTATATGGGTGGCCAAGAAAAAATTGAGAAAAGATAGTCACCCCGAGCCTGTCGAGCGGGTGACGATTCCGAAAGTTTTGCGACCTTATATGGGGGGACAAGAGAAGATTACACGGAGGTAGTGCGAAGATGCGAAGTGCTCATTAGTCGCTTCGTAGAGCGAGAATTTTCCTGCGTCCGAAAATTGTTGCGATTCCAAAATCCATAAGTACTATGGGCAAAATTTGTTTTCTTCTCCTTTCTCCCATGCAAGAAGTGATGACGAAAGAGGCATCCGTCCTCGATTTACTTTCTAAACCAGACGGGCTGGAGCCAGGCCTTCGCGATTACGTTGGAAAATTCAATGAGACAGCACGAGCCATTGTGACTTTACAAGGGAAAGGCGACCAGGTGCCCGGGAGCATGCACGAAAGACTTGAAAACATGCAGATGATGATCGGATACTACAAAAGCGCAGAAAAAATTTGTGCGACGAATAATATGATCATCAGACAATTGGGAGTCGTTCCCGCGTCCGACGAGGGAAGCGCCGAGTAAGTGTTATCATGCTGAGGAATGACGAATACATTCCTCATCGCCGATGACACGCTGGGAAAAATGATGATGCTCGCTGCGCTCGTGGAGAAATCCGCGATCAGCTCATCGATCGTCACGGCAAAAACAACAGAGGAAGCGAAGCGACTGATTGATGCTCATCAGATTGCTTTCGCATTTGTGGATTATGAAATGCCAACGGAAGAAGGTCCCGCAGTAATTCAATATCTACGAAAGAAAAACCCGAAAGCACTGATTGCCATGGTGACCTCGGGGGATAGTGACCGGTACAGAAATGGCGCGAAGGAAGCCGGAGCCGATGCGTTTGTGTGCACCTCCTATGGATCAGAAGAAACTGAGCAGAAGATCACAGATCTGCTCACAGAATGGGGTAGCATGACTGCATGATACGGCTTCGCAATGTAGACGATTCGAATTGGCGGGTGATTCGACACAAATACCGGCGTAGCGCTACGCCGGTATTTAGCAAAGAAAAACGGGATAATGATTACAATCTCTTCCATCGCGTAGCCGTATGAAGATCCTCTTCACCCGCTTTCCATTAGAAAGCCGCTTCGGTGGCGCGGAGGTGCAGACTCTCTCCTTGATGGAGGGGTTGATGAAGCGCGGACACGCGGTCGCATTTCTCGGCAGTTGCCCCATCCTTCTCGCTGGCTGCAAAAATCTGAACATTCCTTTCGCAAAATTGGAGATTGGACCGCCACCGGTGAGCAAATGGACCGCACTCTCCTTTCTCTGGCGCGGACCGAAGATGCGAGAACAACTGAAAGGAGCACTGCGAGAATTTCACGGACTCGATGCCATTTGCATGCTGAGCCTGAGCGAAAAAATTCTTCTCACAGAATCAGCAGTAGAGAAGGGGATCCGCGTCCTCTGGATAGAGCATGATCGTGTGGGCACATGGCTTCGTCGCAATCCCTGGTTGCGCGATCTACAGGCACTCGCAAAGAAGGTGACCACCGTCGTCGTCTCAGACTTCAGTAAGAAGCTCTACGAAGATCTCCGATGGCCGAAGGAGAAGATCATCGCGATTCCAAATGGTGTTATTTCCGTAGCCGGGGTTCATGAACCCCGGCTACGGAGTCAAATGAATATAGGATGCATCGCGAGACTTTCTGCAGACAAAGGAGTGGATGTACTCATTAACGCGATAAGTGATATTCCAGACCTCACGCTCACCATTGTCGGAACAGGACCGGAGGACCATGCCCTTCGTGCTCTCGCGCATCCGCTCGGGAATCGCGTGCGCTTTGTTCCATGGGTCGAGAACCTCGCGGAAATCTACAGC
>JAGVCI010000106.1 GCA_020059985.1 Candidatus Peribacterales bacterium
CGATGGACGGTTCGGCAAATGGTTGGAGGGTGCCCGCGATTGGGCGATCTCCAGGAATCGTTTCTGGGGAACGCCGCTCCCCATCTGGAGAAATGCGAAAGGAGAAATAGAAGTGATCGGCAGTCGCGACGAACTGATGGCACGTGTGCCAGAGAGATTTACCAAGCTCACGGTGATGCGACACGGAGAGAGCGAAGGGAACTTGATCCCAATCTACCAAGGAGCGAATCCGGGTACGAAGCTCACCAAGAATGGGCAGGAACAGGCAACTGCCGCAGGAGAGCAGATCAACGAGCAGCGAGCCGGATCAGGAAAAATTGTCATCTACTGCTCGCCTCTCGATCGCACACAGGAAACCGCAAAGCGGGTGGCAGACGCATTCGACGACGCGAAGATCATTGTGGATGATCGTCTGCGCGAAGTAGCGTTCGGAGACTACGAGGGGAAGACCGTCGACTTCTCCGATCTCTCACTCGTGAAAGCGCGCCGCGCGCACAAGTTGGAACAGGGGAAACCCGAAAGTATCTACCACTTCCCGGGGATGGAGACATGGTCGCAGGTTGGTGAGCGTATCGATTCGTTCCTCAATGAAATTCTCCCGAAGCATAAAGGAGAGCAGATCATCATCGTCACCCACGCCGATCCCATCCAGAGCATTCGCTACTTCTTCATGAAGATCGACCCGGTGAAGTTGTCGCACCAACCGTACCCGATATACGCGACTCCACAGACATTTTACTGGGATCACGAGCGCGGTTCGCCATTCGACCTGCACAAGGAAACCGTCGACACCATCGGATGGGACAAGTACACGCGCATTCCTGAGGTCTTCGACTGTTGGTTTGAAAGCGGAGCCATGCCCTACGCGCAGTGTCACTATCCGTTCGAGGCGAAGAGTCCGAAGCCACACGGTTTCCCTGCAGACTTCATCGCCGAGGGTATGGACCAGACGCGCGGATGGTTCTACACGCTCATGATTCTCTCGACAGCACTCTTCAAAGAGCCCGCGTTCCAGCACTGCGTGGTGAACGGCATCGTGCTCGCCGAGGACGGAAAGAAAATGAGCAAGCGTCTCAAAAATTATCCGGAACCGACTGCAGTGATCGACAAGTACGGAGCAGATGCGGTGCGCTTCACGCTCATGAGTTCTCCCGCTGTCCGCGGAGAAGATCTGCGATTCTCAGAAAAGCTGGTAGAGGAAACGATGCGTAGCGTCCTCCTTCCACTCTGGAATGCGTACAGCTTCCTCGTAACGTACGCGAATGCCGCGAAGTTCGAGCCAGTGACGTCACGCAGACACTCAGCTCATCCGCTTGATCGATGGCTACGTGCAGAGGTGCAAGATCTCGCGAACCGGATGACGAAGGAGCTCGATCGTTACGATCTCTCTGCAACATGTGCAGAACTCCATGACACCATTGATGCACTCACGAACTGGTACATCCGTCAGTCGCGCCGCCGCTTTGCGGGAAAGGCTGCATTCGAAACACCGGACGCGAGCACGACGTCCCCGATGGAAGGACGCGAAGAGGAAGATCAGCTGGATGCGCTGAATACGCTCTACGACGCTCTTCTCACGATCAGTCAGTTACTCGCGCCATTCACACCGTTTACCAGTGATGCGCTCTACCTAAACCTCGTGAGCGAGGACCACGGATCCGTGCACCTCACCGATTGGCCGGACACACGCGAGCTCACGAAAGAGGAACGCGCACTCATCGAGAAGACTCGCCTCCTCCGTTTGGTCGTGTCACTCGGGCACACCATCCGCGCGGAGAAGAAACTCAAAGTGCGTCAGCCACTCGCGAAGGCGATCATCGCTCTTCCACCGGCAGTGAATAAGAAGATCACGCTCGATGCCGATGATCAGCGACTGCTGCGACAGGAACTCAACGTGAAGGAACTCGAGTTCACGACTGACCCGGGAGCGCTCGCCGATATCATTCTGCAAGTGGATGCACGCAAAGTCGGACCGCGTCTCGGTGCGCGTGTGCAGGAAGTCATCGCGGCTGGAAAGCGCGGAGAGTTCACGGTGAATGATGATGGATCGATCCTCGTTCTCGATGAAGTCCTCACACCCACCGAAGCAAGCATCATCTATCGCGGCCGCGAGGGCGCCGATGCTGCCGCAGATAAAGGTGTCGTCGTCAGTATGGATACCACTCTCACGGATGCACTGAAGAACGAAGGACTCGCGCGCGATCTCGTCCGTACCATCCAGAAACTGCGTAAAGACGAAGGACTCGCCTTCACCGATTCCATTGTGCTTTCTGTCACGGGTCTCGATGACGTTCTCGCGACACACCAAGACATCATCGCCGAGGAAACGCGTGCAACGCTCAAAAAGAACGACGGCAAGGAACACACGGTCGATATTGATGGTCAGACGGTAAAGATCCAATTTTCGAAGAAATAAGAAGCGTGTCACACTGAGCCCCGTCAAAGTATGACACGCGCAAAAATGTGTCTATCCTTCGACTGTGCTCAGGATGACACATTTTTGCTTTCTCAGTTACACTCCACGCATGATTTCAGAATCGTCGAACATCTCTCTTCCATTACGTATCACCCTCAAAGCAGTGCTCAACATCGCACTCGTCTGGGTGATGGCAACATACTTAGATCAATTCTTCCAACTTTCCGGAAGTTGGCGTGCGATCATCATCGTGGGTGCGCTCATCACGCTGCTTAATATTTTCATTCGTCCCGTCCTCGAAGTCATCACTCTTCCGCTCAAACTCTTCGCAACACTCATCGCGTTCATCATCGTGAATGGCGGCATCGTGCAACTCACGCAGATGGTTACCCAGAGAATGGATCCTGCAGATGTGCAGCTAGAAATTTTCGGCGGACTGTGGGGTTGGCTCGTCGTCGCAACGGTGTTCGGGTTTGGGAATTGGTTGATCAGAACAATCCTTAAGCCAAGAGGAGAGTGAAATTAGAGCGACTTATTGATGAAATCATGCAGCGCCCAACTCATTCCTTTAATGAGCGCATTCGGCGGCATTTTGTTGTACGACGATACGACCCCAAATTCTTTTTCTCCCTTCTTCCACCCGAAGACGATGAAACTCGGGACGCCCAATTCCTTCAAAAATCCTTCGACCTTCTTCTGAATTTCCTGCTGATCCATACGGCAATACGGAAAAAATTATGGGAGCAGTATACAGGTCAGGCAAACATGGACAATAACGATAGAAAATGGCCTGGAAAATCATTGAAAACACGCAGACAATCCTGCACAGTTATCGTCAAGTTTGATGAATTTCCTCCCCATTCCTATGGTCCGCACTCTCTCTTCTCTGTTCGCGATCAGCGCCACTCTCGTAGTCTTCTGCCCTGCCGCAGAGGCCTACATGATCGATGATTACCCTCAGGCAATGGAGTACTACGGCAAGGAAGCGGTGAGCGAAACCCCAGAGGAAGGAGTGTCCCAGAACCGCCCAAGCCGCAGAACCATCCTGGAACAGAAAGAGAATTCGATGCGTGCTGACTACGTTTCCACACCCGAGCTCCTCGATCGTTTGCTCGAGGAATCCGAGGAACAGAACGGCTACACGAGTGACACAGTCACCCGCGCTGACTTGATTGAAGAAATCATCGGTCAGCTTTACGCCGATCGTCCGATGCCGTTCAACTGCTACAGAGAGCTTTCACCTTCTGATTACTGGCTCCTCTTCTCCGACGTGGAGGTGGATGCGTCGTACGCATTGGAGCTCTGCGCAGCGATGATCGGAAACCTCATCGATGGATACCCAGACACGACATTCCGCCCGAACCAAGCAGTGAACATCGCCGAAGCCTCAAAGATCCTCGTGAAGGCAAACGGCATGGGCACCGATGAGAGTGATCCGAGTATTATGTGGTACGAGCCGTACGTCGCAGTGATGCGCGAGCACGATGCCCTTCCGGAAAACGAGCCGCTGGATACTCCAGTGACGCGTTCGTGGCTCACACGCATGATCGAGCGTCTCCGCGCAGCCCCAGCTCAGAACTAAAGCGGCAACGTAAACGAGAACGTGCTCCCCTTCCCCTCTTCGCTTGCGACCTGGATGCGGCCGCCTGCATGTTCGATGATGCCGCGCGCAACGTAGAGACCCAGTCCCGATCCAGCAGGTTTGAACGTGTTGGCGTTGGACGCGCGGCTAAATTTCTCGAAGATGTGATCGATGTCGCGCTTTGGAATTCCACAGCCATGATCGGAAACTCGAACGACAATGTACTTTCCCTTTCGCTCACTCTCGATAGTGATCGTCGATCCATGAGGGGAGAAATCGAGCGCGTTATCGAGGAGCTCGCGAAGGACACCCGAGACCAAATTGGGATCCACATGCATCATCGGAGCTGCTTTAAGTTTCAGCTGTATACGCTGCTTCCGGCGGCGACGCTTGGCTTCCACTTGAGACACCGCACGCTTCACAACGGATTTAAATGACATGCGCTTGGCACGGTAATTCAGTTTATCGCTCTCCATATTACTCACCTCCTGAAGGTCATGGAGGATGTGCCCCATACGCTCCACTGCTTCATCGATCTGATCGCACGGACCACCGGGTTTACAGACGATTTGTTCCTTCAGAAGATCGAGCCACCAACGGATAGTGGCGATGGGACTTCCCAGTTGATGAGACGCAAGCCGAATAAGCGCACTCTTCTCCACATCCAACGCACGAACGTGTTCCAGTCGTCCCTGCCAAAGAATGGAAAGCATCGTGCCGGCAAGAACAATGCCGAACAGAAGAACGATAAAGAAGACCACAGGAGAGAAAATACTCTGCGAGAAGTTGATGTAATC
>JAGVCI010000011.1 GCA_020059985.1 Candidatus Peribacterales bacterium
CTTCACCTGTCGCACTTTCTCTGTTCCTCCCTGTGCGACTGCTGCCACTTGGTCACCGCTCGTCATCCACTGAAGACTGATCACGCTGGTCACCGTGAGCGCGAGAGAGACCACAATGGTCAGGGGTGAGCGCACTTGGATTTCGATTCGAAGCATCCAGCTAGTATAGCAGAAACAAGCCACCCTGTGTACCGCCTGAGCGCCTTTCTATTCTTTCTCCTCTGGACAAAATCTCTCGACAAAGGCGTCGACTACACGCGCAAAAAGTTCATGGAATTCCTCTATACGCCCAGGCTGCGCCTGGTGATCAGGACCAGCGTACAGACCTTGATTGATCTCTATCTGGATACCCGGAACAAGGAAGCCCGGGATCCTTCTGCGGTGACAGTGGTGACCCAAAATGTACTTCCCGGTGTAGGGGAAGTTGAGCTCTACGGAGTAGCCACGCTCCTGGAAAAAATCGCGGAAGAACACCGTGTGTTCACGCGTGCACGTGGAGAAATTCACGTTCCCGAGGTTGATGTCCGGACGCTTGCGTCCGCTATCCGCTTTCAGTTTCGGACCGATCGGCAAGAACGAGTGACAGTCGATTAAGAACCGAACTTTGGGAATCATTTCGTCGATCTTCTCGTGGTAATCATCGTGATAATTTTTGATCAGGAGATCGACCACCTCTTGCGACGGCTCGCGCTTGTAGACTTTCTTTCCGTCCCACGTCGTATGGACCGTCACTCCCTCTGCTGCCTGTTCGTATTCCTTGGAGATGTCATCTGGCGCGCGGTTCACATCGCAAATCACACGCGACACGTCGTACTGAACGAGATACACATCGGGGATACGGTAAATCTGATCGGTGAAAACGTCGGTGTAGCTGAACAGTTCCTCTGCCGTGAGCGCAACATCACCTTTGACCTCGGGAGGGACAGCAGCTGATGCATGGGGAATGGAAACGAGAATGGGTCGCGTCTGCCCCTCTGCGGTCATGAGCTCTGGAGTAGCGTATACGTATGCGTAAAGAAGTGTGTTGCAGGCACGACAGTGCGTCCGCCTGATGTGTCGAGCATTACGCCAGCGATCGTGAACTCGCGGATCGTTCCCTCCAGGTCCGCAATGCGGATGCGCATACCTGGCGCCAGGTCTCGACGGAGCCGCTGACACGCGAGAATATTTTCCATAACGGTCCGCGCACCAACGACGACGCTCAGACCGATAATGAGGAGCACGGAAGCGACGAGGAGAATGACGTTTGTCGTGATAAACGAGAGATTCAACCCCAATTGCTCTACGGCGGCAAGCACCACAAAGATGAGCACCGTCACCTGCACGCCCTTCCCAATAGTCCGCTCGTAGCCTATTTCCGCATCACTCAAAGACTGTGTGACCACCGTCTGCAAGAACCGCGCGAGGAGCATACCGAAAATCAAAATCAGAAACGCCGCGATCACCTGCGGGATATACGATGTCACGACAGCGAGAGCAGCAGAGACCTGTGGAAGACGCAGAATTTCTGATGCGAGAACGAGCGTCACAAGGATCGTGAGCCAGAAGAACAGTAATCCAATGATCTCCGTCGCACTCTTTCCGATCCCGATTCCGCGAAGCATTTTGTCGAGCGGAGTTTTCGCGACCAACTTATCTACCGCGAAGAATGCGAGCACGCGCACGATAACGGAGTACACAACGGACGCGACAATCCACCCCACCATGACCGTGAGTATGGCGAGCAGCGCCTCGGGGAGTATTCCCACCAGTCGTTCGTAGACTTGAACTGCGGCAGCGGTGAAAAGCGTCTGTGTGCGAGCGATGATTAAGTCCATAGAATCAAAGTATAGCAGCTTACGGGGCTGCGCCATGCCTTGAGAATATGTTCACCTTTGCCGTAGTGTCCCCGTATGACAGCGACCGAATGGAAGCACGCTCTGGCGCCAGAAAAACTGATCGGCGTTCTCTGTGTTCTCACGTTTTTAATCTATCTGCCGTCACTGGGGCATGACTTCGTGAGCTACGACGACAGCCTCTTGATTTACGCTAATCCCACAGTGCTTGATTTGAATGTATGGAGAGCGTTCACCACGTTCGACCCCGAGCTCTACATTCCAATTACGCTCCTCTCGTATCAATTGGAGAACGCACTCTTCGGACTGAACCCGCTCGTGTTTCATCTCACAAGCCTGCTCTTTCACCTGGTTTCGGTATTCTTGGTGTTTGGCATTGTGCGGAAACTCTCAGAGAAACTAGGCGCAGAGAACGCAGCATGGATTGGACTTTCCGTCGCCATAGTCTTTGCACTTCATCCCTTGCAGGTAGAAACCGTTGCATGGGCTGCAGCGCGAAAAGACCTGCTTTCGAGCACGCTTGCTTTAGGGTCGATCACGCTGTTTTTGAAGTGTAAACAAACGAATCGACTGTCGTATTTCGTGTGGAGTCTCGTGCTCTTCGTGCTCGCACTAGGCGCGAAGGTGACCGTTGTGATGCTCCCCTTTTTGATCCTGCTCATCGATCAACCATTCTCCAAAAAGTCTCTTATCCGCTCAGTCCCCTACTTCGCCCTGTCATTCCTCTTTGGGTGTATCGCGCTTTTGGGAAAATGGACACAGCTGGAGGATGGACTGAACGTTCTAGAGAAAGCACTCCTCTGGAGCAAAGGAGTGGTCTTTTATCTGCAAAAGCTTTTCCTTCCGACCGACCTCACTCTCCTTCATCCAGCGCCATTCCCCGTTGATGTTGCCTCCCCATCGCTCTGGGGCGCATGTACGACTGTCTTGATCATGATCCTCCTCATGATCACTCTCCGAAAAAAGCGCCGTGAGGTCAGTGCGGGTATCGCATGGTACCTGATCATGCTTGTGCCGACGTACGCTTCGTTCTGGAAGAACGGTTTCGTCTATTTCGCCTCCGAACGCTACGCATATATCGCAATCGTGGGTTTGCTCTGGGCTTTAGGCACAATGATCATTCCTCCGTTTCTGAAGAACACATCATCACAAAAAATGGGATTGATCACCCTGAGTGTGATCACGATCACGCTCTCTGTCCTTTCCATTTTTCAGATGCGAACATGGGCAGACAGTATCACGTTGCTCTCCCGAGCAGTTGCGCTCAATCCGGACTCGGCACACGCACTCAACAATTTGGGCACCAGTTATTACGAAGCAGGCGAGTATGAAAAAGCATTGGAACTCTACGATAGAGCAATTTCTGCGAACCCATCCTTTCCGGAAATTTATGCGAGCAAAGGATTCGTACTCGCGATGATCGGAAAGAAAAGCGAAGCGGAGGAGATACTGAAAAAAGGAATGACCGTGACTCCCCCGCCCCGCCCGCACATAGAGTCCGACATCGCACCATTCATGGTGCTCGCAGATTTCTACGACCAAGAGGAACGCAGCGATCTCGCATTAGAGGTTCTCTCGCAAGCTGTCA
>JAGVCI010000034.1 GCA_020059985.1 Candidatus Peribacterales bacterium
CGGACAGATGGGCTACGCCTACGACGCGACGAACAAAGAGAACTACTACCGGTGGACCTCCACCAAGGGCACCATCCAGGATTACTGGACTGCAGTTCGCGTTCGTATCCCGGATAACTTCGTCTCGTGGGATAACGTACGTCCGATACAATTCCGGTACCGTACTGGAAGTGCAAGCTCAGCAACAAATAAACTTTCTGTTCGTATGTTGGATACCGCTGGTGCAGTCGTTGCGCTCACGGGCGCAGAGGGCCTCGCCAATACTAGCTGGACCACTGCAACTATTACGGGCCCTGCGGGTGCTGGCACCTACACACCGGCTCAGTACATCACGCTCTTCATTCGCGCCGCTACGACGAGCTCGGGAAGCGCTGACGCTGGATTCTTGAACCTCAACTTCGAGACATCCGCTCCATAACATCGGCAGACCCTTTCGATCCGTAAGGATTTCCCGTGCTAACTCACCCTATTGTCCGCCGGCAAATCCAAAGAACACTTGCAGTGGTCGCTTCCATTGCACTCTATGTGTCTCAGACGCATGCAGCTAGTTCTTGGAACCCGACCATGATCGTCAATACGGAAGGGTTTCAGATCATTGATGATGACGATACTGCGTCGAACATTGAATTACGGTTTGGTGATTCTCTCGATGAGCGTCTGCGGTGGGATCGTACCGCTTCTCAGTTTCAGCTCACCGATGATTTAGAAATTCTTGGGACAGGTTCTGGAGAAAATCTCTTTGCTACGAAGTCGATCACTGGTGCGTATCTTCATGCCTCTGCGACGTTCGGAGGAGCGGGTCTCACGGACTGTGACACTGGGGCTTCGAGCAAACTCCTCTGGAGTGCGGAATCGAAAATATTTTCCTGTGGTGCGGATCAAACAGGGGCAGGCGGGTCCCCGGCGGGATCGGATCTGCATGTTCAATACAACGATGGGGGATCCACATTTGGGGGAGAGGCGCAATTCAGGTACAACAAAACCACCGATACACTGAATGTGACCGGTACATCATCTGGTCGCGTCATCCATGCGCAGGACCAGCTGCGGTCTTCGGGTTCACTCATCATTGAGGGTGCGGCAGGATTTCAGGATGCTCTCACCTTTGGGGATGCGATCGGTGATGCAATCACGGCGAATGCCGGAACATGGACATTTGTGAATGACACAAACGTCGTCCTGAGCGGCGGAGTCAATGGGCTGTCGTTCGACACAAATACGCTCTCCATTGATGCGACATCGAACCGCGTGGGAATCGGTACTATCGCTCCAGATGTTGCGCTTGATGTCGTGGGCACAGTCTCGGGTTCTCTTGTCCAAGGAACGGCAGTCAACGCTCTTCAGACTCTCGAGGGGGCGAACTTGACAGATTGTGACACGGCCAATACTAGTAAACTTCTCTGGGATGCGACGACGAAGAAATTTTCCTGTGGAACGGATCAGACGGGGGCTGGAGGAGGAATGTCCCTCACTCGCATCAACGGCAACTCGGGCGCAGCCGGGGCGGATGTAACATGGCAGAACCTAACCGCAAACTCCGCTACGTGCAATACGACGGCTCTGTGCGCATCCGTCATGACAACGACCACTGTGGGTGCAGGTACATGGAAATTCAAGTACACATTGATTTACCAGACGGCGGCAACCACGACAGGTATTGGTTTCGGTATTAATCACACGGGTACGGTCGGTGAGTTTCAGGCGATGTGGTATCACCCGACGACAGGTGGTGCCGCTGCAACGGGTATCGGCGATAACGATACCGCCACTTCTGCAGGACAGTTGATGGAAGCAAAGCACGATAATGGACTCAATGCTGTTATTGGATCCGCGACAGCGGGAGTCGCAACGGCGAATGCAGACATTCTGGCAATCCTCGAAGGAATCATCGTCGTGACCGGGAGTGGCAACATGGAGCTAAAGCTTGCGTCGGAAGTCGCTTCGAGCAACGTCTTGATCAAGGCAGACTCCTCACTGGAGTTGATGAAGATTGAATGAGTGAGTAGTATTCGCGAGCTTGAGAAGTATCTCACATGTCACTCTTCTGGCTGTTGCGATTGCCGCTGCACTTGGTTTCGCTGCAGGATTCATCTTTAGGAGTCCGCAGGTATCTTTTTTTAGTGACAACCTATCCTGCGATGACACATACGGGCTGCTTAATCCAGCACTTCGTTGCAGCGATGCGCCAATTCCAAAGAAGAGGGAATATGTGGAATTCAGAACGAATCTGGAATCCTATGTTGGCGAGAAAATTTCTTCTGGAGTAGTCCGAAGGATTTCCGTCTACTTTCGTGATCTTGATAATAATGGTCCGACTTTTGGCATAGGGGAAGATGACCTCTTTTCCCCCGCGAGCATGTTGAAATTGCCTGTCCTCTTCGCGTATTTCGCGAGGTCCGAAAGTGATCCGTCCCTTTTGAGTCGTGAGATCACTATTTCTAAAAGCGCTGAGGAACAGGATGGTCATGATCCCGCCGACTTACTACAGGCTGGCAGCACATACACCATTGACGAATTGCTTCGTCGGATGATCATCTATTCAGATAATGAATCTCTACATCTCCTTCTCGCTTTTCTTCGACAAATGTATCCGGATGAAGATGTCTTTGCGGATACGCTCGCTGCGATCGGCATCGCAAAGAGCGAAGGCAGCGAAGACGATTTCTTAACGGTAAAGCGAAATGCGTCGCTCTATCGCGCATTGTACAACGCGTCTTTTTTAAGTAAGGAAATGTCTCAGCGAGCTCTTGATCTCCTTACACGCACGGCAGCTCCTGTGGGCATTCGCGAAGGTGTTCCTGAAGGAGTAATGGTAGCGCATAAGTTTGGCATTCGCGAGAGTGAAGGACAACTGCATGACTGTGGGATCGTTTACCATCCGAAGAATCACTATCTTCTCTGTATTATGACACAGGGCGAAGGCACCCCAATGCAGAGCACGATCATTGCGGATATTTCCCGTATGATCTTCGAGGAGGTATCTCAGCGTGTAGAATAAATACTGATGTTTTGGAGTCGTCGTGTTTCTTTCAGAGAAGTTGTCAATGGATCCCCAATTTCTTGGTATGATCGCAGTGGAGGGATGGCCGAGTGGTTGAAGGCAGCAGTCTTGAAAACTGCCAGGCCCGAAAGGGTCTCGAGGGTTCGAATCCCTCTCCCTCCGCCATCTGGCTTCGTTGCGCTACGTCGGGATGCATGTAGTCCGCCAGACGGGTGTTATTCCTTGGTGTAGACCTCTTCGAGTTTTTGCTTGAGGTCCTGATTTTTGGGCAATCTTTCCGGAGCGCACGCTCGCTCGCTCCAGATTTTCCGAAGTGATTCGAGGTATCCTTTTTCTTTGAGAATCTTCTGCACGAAGGGAAGAGCTTTCTCGCGGAAGCGCGAGTGACGGATGTTATGCACGAGTTCATGAATGACGGTCACAAACGCGTCTTCGCCGCCCCACACTTCTACTTGTATTTCATCGAGCACGGCATCCACGATGCTCTCGGTATCGAGTCCTGCCATGAACGTGAGATCTTTCGCGGTGCCCGACGGGAAGTAGTGCGATAGTCCAAGTCGTCTAAGTGAGCAGGGGATCGCGAAGTCGGAGAGCACATCAGCAACTTGCGACGCGAGTCCTCCTTCACTGTTGTGGTCCTCGACGACGATCAAGTGACTGGTCTCGAGCGCGGCTTCGATGATCGTTGCTGCATCGAGCGGGCGCACGCAGCCGACGTTGAGGACACGCACGCTGATTTTCTCTTCGCTCTCGAGAAGCATATCGGCCGCTGCGAGTGCGTCATGCACCGTGATTCCGCTCGCGATGATCGTAGCTTTATCCGTCGTATCTCCCTTTCCACGGAGGAGGTCTGCTCTTCCGTCGAACCGATAGTCTTCGCCGTAGACAATGTCTCCTCTCGGGGTTTTCACTTGCTCGTGGCCACTGCGCGGCATGAAGACGTACACAGAAGTGTGGCCTTCGGCGATCATCTCCATCGAACGTTCAGCCATTGCCCCAGCTTGATTAGAGTCCGCGGGCATCCATACTTCGGTATTGCGCAGTGGAAGATTCAAATAATTCTGTTCTTGATGCGTCTCGCCATCTTCGCCGACCGAGAGTCCTGCGTGTGTGCAATCATGGAGGACCGCGCAGCGCGTGTGATTACAGTTGATATCAATCAAACGTGCATTCGCGCGCGCTTCGTTCGTTCCAAAAGCAGCGAAGGTATACGTCACTGGAAGCAGTCCCGTCTGTCGCATACCGGCGGCCATCATGTACATGTTCGCTTCGGCGACACCGACATTGATCACGCGGTCGGGGAATTCCTTCTGAACTTTATCGAACCCGCCGGATCCTGCGAGATCCGCATGGAGAATGTAAATGCGGTCATCTTTCGCCATCAGGTTTCGAAGGTGCAGCGCACCGAACTCTTTACGCGATGCGCCTTTCTCCACCATCATCGTACGCTTGTAGCCCTTCGGTGTTTTCCAATCGACGACGAGATCGGTCTGCGTCGGTTTTTCTTTCGTGTAACGCTTCTCCTCTTCTTTGCGGAAGGGTTCGTAGTCTGCGATAGCCTTCGCAAAATCAGGAAGAGCGGCGAGTGCTTTCTCCGCTTCCTCGCTCGAGAGGGGAGCGCCGTGGTAGTTCTTCTTGCCGCTATTCGACCCCTCTTCCATCACGGAAACGCCGTAGCCCATCGTGGTGTAGTAACAGAGGAAGATCGGTTTCCCTTTTCCGAGGAGCGCGTTCGCTTTCTCGAGCGCGGCTGTCACCTGTCCGATGTCGTTGCCGTTCTGCACTTCGATCACGTGCCAGCCAGAAGCGTGTGCGATGGAGGCAAAGTCTGCCGCAACCGTGCTCGAGGGGAGATCAGACAGTTGAATGTCGTTGAAATCTCCGTGCACCACTAAGTGATCGAGCTCGAGATGAGATGCGAGACGGAACGCTTCTGCGACTTGTCCCTCTTGGCTGTCGCCATCAGCGAGGAGCACATCGACGACGCCGGGCTTCTTCTGGAGTTTGAGACCGAACGCCGCACCGAGTCCGTTACTCACACCTTTCCCAAGTGGTCCTGTTCCAAACGGAATATCGCCGATGCCTGCCTCCACGTGACCCGGGAGACCGCTCGGGATGCGGAAGTGCTCGATGATCGCCTCGGGACTTGCGAGTCTCTTATCGTTTCCACTGCGCCCGAAGAGCCACTGCAGTCCATAGGAGAGGAGCGAGAGGTGACCTGCACTCATCCGAAGGGGTTGATCGACGGCAGGATTGCGGATTTTCGAGAGTGCGTAGGAGAATGTAAACGATGAGAGCGGACCTCCCGGATGGCCGGAATCGTGGGCACGAGGACCACGGATAGCGAGGTGGCAGAGAATGGTATGTGCCAATGAATAGGCAGTTTGATCATCTTTCGACAATTTCACGGCGTCCTCGGGTCCGACCCAGACACGTTCACCCGGCTTCGTCGCCGCGAGAATACGTTGACACGACATCGGGACTTCAGTGGGATCTCTGCCGATGAGCGACGACCGATCGGGCCGTGTTTTCATGGGTCGGAGTGTAGATTGGGGTACTCGTCCGGTAAAGCTGAGAAAAATCAGAATGGGTTTTCAAAGTCATGCAAGTGGTCATCGTTGACCGATTTTCGGGCGCTCATTAGCTTGCTCGCCTCCCATGCGATCCTCGAATAGTCACCCTCATGCGAAGGCGCATCTCATCGGCGTGAACGTTCTCGGAATCGTCCTCGTGAGCCTGTTCATGTTAGCGCTCTAAGCGCTCCTCATGGCCACGATCGATGACTTCCAGAAACTTGATATCCGCGTTGGTCGGATTCTTTCCGCGGATGATTTTCCTGAGGCGAAGAAGCCAGCCTTCAAACTGGTGATCGATTTTGGATCGGAGATCGGGACCAAGAAATCCTCCGCGCAGATCACGAAGCATTACAAAAAAGAAGAGCTCGTCGGGAAGCTGGTTCTCGCCGTCGTCAATTTTCCATCGCGGCAGATCGGGCCATTTCTCTCTGAAGTATTAACTCTGGGAGTTCCGGATGAAGAGGGAGCTGTTGTGCTCATCGAACCAACCCAGGAGGTTCCGCTGGGTGGGAGATTGTTTTAG
>JAGVCI010000051.1 GCA_020059985.1 Candidatus Peribacterales bacterium
CTGTGGAGAACCTGATGAAGAGGTGTGAAGAACATGTGGAAAACTCGGAGGAGAATGGCTCAAAAGCAAAAAAGTAATAGGTTGGCTTTAAGAAGCCAAAAAACCAGGATGTCTGTGGGAAAGATCGGACGATTGCTTCGTTTCTCAGATACCCCTTTTCCCCAGAGGATCAGGAACCGCGAGAAGTTTTCGGACTGGGAATAAACTGCTTTCTCGCCTCCGGCGCGAGTGCGTGAGTGCGATTTTCTCGGATAGAAATTTCTCCTTTTTTGAGGGAAACAAAACTTCCATCGGGAATATCCTCCGTGAGGAAACATCCACTCGAGATAAAGGAGTTCGCGCCAATTTTTACACCCGGGTTAAGGGTGGTGTGCACTCCGATACGACAGTCCTCTCCAATAATCGCGCCAAGCTTCACGCGTCCTGTTCCAATACGTTCTCCTTTCACTACTGATTGCACCTCTCCTTCGTCGAGACGGAAATTTCCCGTGAGTGTTCCGCCACCGATTCCTACATTGCGTCCGATGATGCTGTCGCCGACGTACCCCATGTGCGTCCACACGTGATCCGCGAGGATGCTCGCTTTCACTTCCGTTCCAAACCCGATCACACAGTCCGCGCCGATACTCGCATTCCGCACGAGGGTGTTATTGGCAATCACTGTTCGTGGTCCAATAACACAAGGTCCACGGACAGTTGCATGCGGGAATACTTTCACTCCTTCTCCGAGAATCACGGGGCCTTCAATTACCGCTGTTTTATGGATTTGAGCGGTTTTATGGATCTGCGGCCTCGTCACATCTCTCAGGAGTATTTCGAGAAGAGAGAGGAGATGCCACGGGTATTTGATCGGCTGCCACTCTCCTTTGTAGGCGACAGCGACATACTTCTTCTCTTTGAAGAGAGTAGTGAGCGCCTTCTCATACGCGTCATCGTGCGAGTTGCTTTCACTCTTGAGTGCACTGAGAAGTTCCTCTGGATGATTATGGACATGCGCAACAATGTTCACGAGGTCACCTGGTTCTTTTCCTCGCTTCGGTTTTTCGACGATCGACACGATGCGGCCGGCCTTCGTATTGAGATATCCACCAGGGAAATAGTTCTTCACGCGTCTTGCGAGAATGGCGCCGTCAATTCCTTTCTTCGTCGAATTCTTCAGAAGATCTCGGTATCCGTCAGCATCGATGATGTCGTTACTACTCACAATCATTACAGGATTTTTTCCACAGTGTGGAAGTGCTACTTCGAGTGCGCCCTTCATCCCATCATCGAGTTTTTTTTGCTCCACAATTTTTGCAGAGGAAAATCTCTTCTTGAGCTGCTTCATGTTCTCTGTATTTCCCACGAGGATGACGTCACGACAGCCTGCGGATTTGAGTCTCTCCATTTGAATATCGAGCGCGGTGGACCCTGCAATCGGGAAGAGGGCCTTCTCCGAGAGAGGCCAAAAACGCTTCGACCGGCCACCAACCAAAACTACGACCTTCATGCTGGCCTATCATAGAGGGCGAAAGGGCCCCGATCTATGCGAAAGAGGCTTTTCTTTCAGGGAATTTTGAGTGAAATGGTCCCCTCCTCCGCGGTTAAACGGACGGGGATCTGGGTAGCTGTGAAACGGTCCATAATCTCTGAGTGCGGGTGCCCAAATTTATTCTCGCGTCCCGCGGAGATGAGTGCGACTTCCGGACCGGCTGCTGAGAGAAAACCTTCAGTCGATGACGTACGACTTCCGTGGTGTGCCACTTTGAGAACTTCCGCTTTCAAGTCTATCCCCCTTTTGAGAATGGCATTCTCCGCACCTTCTTCAATGTCTCCCGTAAGAAGAATGCGCTTCGATGCGCCGAGAACTCTCACAGCGACCGATGTGTCATTCGTATCCCACTCTCTCTTGGCGAGCTCTTCGACTCCAGGCCAAAGAACATCAAGCACGATGCCGTCTCCTAGATCGAGGTCCTTCTTCGCATCAGCGACAAGTACGGAAATATTCTGCTTCGCGATTTCATCAAGCATCCACGCGTATCTTCCGCCAGTACTTGCCGTGCCAGCGAGAAGCACATTTGAAATATCATAACGCGCGAGAAGCGCAGGGAAACTCGCTATGTGATCTTCGTGTGGATGGGTGAGAACGAGGAGATCAATGGAACGGTCAAAAAATGGAAGGAGTTTCCCGAGGTGCTCGAGGGTCGAGAGATCCGGTCCGCCGTCAACGAGGATCTGTTTTCCTGATGGTGTCTCCATCAAAAGTGCATCGCCTTGTCCGACATCGAGAACATAAAGAGAGAGTTCTCCACTAGGAAGACGCGTCACTTCTCTCCACACCAGGAAAACACAGAGACAAGCTGCAACACAGGCAATCCAACGCAAAGGAAGAGAGGCCATAAGTGGCGGACTCTATAACGAAGCGGCTCGCTTTGCCAAGCCTCAAACAAGCGCCTTTCTCTTACGCATGGCGTACCAACCTGCGAGGGCTCCTGCGGCTGCAACAGCCACCGCCGTCATACCGACGCCAGAGTCTGTAAGGCCTCCGGACGGTGTCTGGTAATAACCGCCAACCATTCCTCCAAGAGGAGGCTGGTAGCCAGTACCCGGTTGTCCGGCAATTGGATTTCCAAGCATGACCGTCGCAAATTCTCCTGGGACGACCGTGCCATCAACTTTCACTGGCGTCACCGAGAGGCCGAACGGTCCCGGAGTAATATTATCGATACGGATTCCACGAATAGGAGCAGCCACGAGCTGTGACTGACTCAACGTTTTTCCACCATCACGACTCTGCTGCACAGCGTAGTGCGCAACTTCGGTGTGGTTTCCAACGAGCATCCACTCAGCAGTGACCGAAAAGAGTGCCGGTCCACCAGCGACGGTGAGTTTGAGTCCCTGAAGCGCCTGGAGCGCGCCCTGTGTTTGCTGCATCGATGCGTCGATACCTGTCGGATGACCGACGAACGGAAGTGAGCGAGCAGTAACATCCAATGTCGAGGCGACCGGGCTCATGAAGGGCTCGGAAACCTGGAGCGTGTACGAAGCACCACGTACCTGCGCAAGCGTCTCGACGCGCATTGTGGTTCCTTCGATCGTGAGGCGGCTAATACCAAGCGTATTGCCTGTGGAATCCAAAATTCGTACAGCCTGCGGAGCGGCCTCTGCAGCGACGGTGACTGGGTGTGAGAACTCTGCGACGACCATCGTCGGAGACTCACTCACCACAGAAAGCATCTTCAAAGTTGATGTGTCTGCAGGTTCCATCACTTCATCTGGAATTTCCTCCTTATCCTGTCCCGGGATTGTGAGCGTCTCATCTTTGACCTCGAGCACATCATCGTCGCTATCATCCGTAGACGGTGTCGTCGTTTCCTCATCCAGCTGCACCGCGATTTCCTCCACAAAGAGTCCAGAATCTTCACCATCTTCATTCACCGCGATGACGGCGATGTAGAGCGTCTCTACATCTGGGAGTTCCTCCATAACGTATTCCGCCTCCGGACCCTCGGTGGTTTCAAAATCGTCATAGAGACCTTCGTTCGCGAGGATAGATTCGTAACTGTAGAACACTCTGTAGTACACGACGTCTGTTTCCGGAACTGGCTGCCACTTGAGGTGCAGTTCTCCTTCGATCATCTCTGCTTCGAGCCCCGTAACGTACGAAGGAGCTTCAGCGAGAGCCACCGGAACAAAAAGGATGAGTGCCGCGAGGGCGAGGAAGATTCGCATAGAGTGTTTGTGTATCGAATTATTATAGCAAAAACGGCCATTTCTGCCAATGGCATAGAGAGACCTAGATCCCTCGATTAAGCCATTTTTTCACCCCAGAGCTCCTTATGGAGCCCAGTGAGGATAGCAGCGACCCCTATATAAGGAGCCATGACCGCAAGGCCGATCACCGTCGGAAGCTCGCTTGTGAGGAGTGGTTTCAGTAACCAGAGTCCGAGGAAGATGAATGCGGAAAAAATAATCCACCGCGCAAAGTAATGAACGGGAAATCGGAACGAGAATGTTCGACGTGCTTCGATGAAGAGCGCACTCGCGAGAAGAATGTGCACGATGATCGACGTGATGCATGCGCCGACGAATCCATATTGCGGGATGAGATAGACATTTAAGACGAGAGAGAGCAGTGCGCCAGCACCAAGAACCATAGTCAGTTTTTTCCAATGATGTCGCGCGAGGAGAACGTAGAAACCAAACTGAATAATTCCATTGAGGAAGATCGGCAGCGCGAGAAGCGTGAGTGCTGTGTCAGACCCCGCACGTGCTGCAGTACTCAAGTACGCTTCCGTGGTGAGTAACTGGATGAGCGGGCGCGCCCAGAGAATGCTGAAGAGGAAAGAGATGGATCCGAGGAGCAGGAGGATCAATAGAGTTTTGGCGAGAAGTGGCTGTACGTCCTTCTTATTAGCATCTCTTTCGCTGAGGATGGGAAGCGTGGAATTGAGAAGAAAGGTGGGGATAAGAAAGCCCATGTCCGCCATGCGGAGCACGAATCCGTAGTACGCATTTTGAATTTCAAAATCCGGTCGCAGAAGTGCGATGAGTGTGACATCGAACTGTCGGTAAAACGCGACACAGAGAAACGCGATGCCGTAGGGTGCTGCTTGTCTCGCGAGTCGTGAGATGAGTTCACTATTCCACTGGAGTTTCACGCGGATTAGTCGCGCGGCAAAAACATGCGAGAGAAGAAAAAGAAGAAACGCACCCACACCACCGAAGAACAGGAACATGTGATAGACCTGTAAGTCCGTGGATCCACGGACGCCCATTACAATAAATGATCCGATGAGGAGCACCGCGAGAATGCGCTGTGATACTTCCGCGATGAAGACGTAGTGCATTTTGTACTGCACTTGGAAAACTGTGCGAACGACTCCCGCGAGGAGTGTGAAGAACGGAACGAGCGATGCGATGGTGACGCCGAGTGGGAGTGGCGTCCCCTTCCACGTGGGTACGATCCACACAATCGCCAATGCGCTCACTAGGGAAAGCACCAATGTGATGATGCGCAGAATCATGATGGCGCCGAGCACTTCTCCTTTATCTTTCGCTCTGCTTACTTCGCGGACAGCTACGGCATACAAACCAAAATCTGCGAGGATTCCAAAGAGTTGCAAAAATCCATACGCAGAGTTGTAGTGTCCAGCGAGTTCTTTACTGAGTCCCACCGCCACGAACTTCACCGTGAGGATGCTTAGTGCCGCCATCGTTGCTTGGCTCGCTATTTGCCAGAGCGTTGACGATGCGATGTGACGGGTAGACATCGCACGCATTGTACTCGTAATTACTTCGATTCTCCTTGAGGAAATATCTCTGCGCGGCGACGAAGGCTCCAGATGATTTGGTGAATTTGTGTACTCGTGACCTCCAATCTTCTGACAATAGTTTCACATTGAAGAATGATCGCCTCAAGCTCCTCGCGACTTGGAAGAGATGATGGGTCAATTTCATTAGTTTCATCAATGTCAGCTAACACAGGCCTTTCGGGACAAACGTAATGATCAAATTCCTCGGAAAGATCACGAATTGTTTGGCCAAAATATTCCCGAATCTTTGTAGTTTCCTCTCCTCTTTCCAAAGAAGCAGCGTGACCATCAAGCTCCCTGCGAAAAGTGGATAAAGGATAAAGCATAGAAAACGAAAAATACCCCGCTGATATCTATGCACAAGTGGATAACTATTCTTTTATTACCCCCTGGTTCGGATAGACCTCAGCTCTCTGTCTGATGTCCTCAATTTGCCGACGGGTTTCTACACTCACCGTAATCAAATTAGTCTTCACAATCTCATCACAAAGCCATATAACAACTTCGAAGTATTTCTTTGGAGCGTGGAAGTATCCGTCTTGAACATACCGATCAGTCGCGTGAAATAATCGCTCAACTGCCCAATGAAAACGTAGATCAACATGCGGGATGTTTTCTCGACGCATGAGTCGGCTATGGATGTCCTCCAGGTGCCGATGATAGGTTTCGATGGGCTTTACCATTTGAGTGGACTCTGGGGTAATTAATAGCTACTCTGCTGCGAGAATGCCGCTGCCGTTTCAGCACCTCACGTCCACAAAACAGCTCTCTAGAGCGGATACGGACGCCATTTTGAAGAATGCGAAGGAGATGGAGATGGTAGTGGAAAGAGGAGGAAATACCATACTGCAGGGAAAAATTCTTGCCAGTCTTTTCTTCGAACCCAGTACGAGAACTCGGCTCAGCTTCGAGACCGCCATGCAGCGACTTGGTGGGCAGATCATCACTGCGGAGGGCATCCAGTTCAGCTCGATGTACAAAGGGGAGACGCTCGAGGACACCATCCGCATGATCTCTCAGTACGCGGACATCATTGTCATGCGACACCCAGAACAAGGGAGTGCGGATCGCGCTGCTGCGGTGAGCTCGGTCCCCTTCATCAACGCGGGAGATGGTCCGGGACAGCACCCAACACAAGCGCTTCTCGACATGTACACCATCCTCAAAGAGCGGGGTACCTTAGACGATATTCATATCACCATGGTCGGAGATCTGAAATTTGGCCGTACGGTGCACTCCCTCAGTTTTCTCCTCGGTCTCTACAAAAATGCGCGCTTCACCCTCGTCTCCCCGGAAGAACTCAAAATGCCGGAGAAGGTCACATCGTTTTACAAGGAACACAACATCACCTTCAACGAAGTCTCAACGATCGAAGAGGGACTCGATGCGGATGTCCTCTACATGACGC
>JAGVCI010000083.1 GCA_020059985.1 Candidatus Peribacterales bacterium
GCGACATAGCGGCCATCGGCGCTGATGGAGGGTGAGCTCGAGTTGTCGGATGGTCCTCCGCTCGCCTGGCTCCCGTCCGAGGCGACACTCACGCGCTCCGTCGTATGGTTCGTGCGGTCGTAGACGAATACGTCGAGGAATCCATTCGTATCCCCATTCACTAGATTGGAAAGATACGAGGCAAAGACGACGAACTGCCCGTCGCCGCTGATGGAGACTCCTTGTGCCTCTCCTGCAATGCGTTCCGTTATATCGGTCTGGCGATCGTGGACAAAGATTCCGGAAGTGCCGATGGGGCTTCCCGGAACAAGATTAGAGGCACCGGAAATGAAGGCGACGAATCGGCCGTCTGCACTCACGGAAGGGGAAAACGAGCCCCCATTTCCTTGACCTCCGCCTGAGGCGACACTGACGCGTATGGGGAAAGCATCCGCTGGGTCAGCCTGAGCATTCGGCACAAAAAATCCATGTACGGTAAACGCACCAATTAGAAAGGCAAACAATAAAATCTTTGCGATTCTTGCACTCGCTCTTTGAGAAAATCGGGCGGCGAGGGCGGGGATTTTCATAGAAAGCGATTATACAATGAAGTTTACTTCAGGACAAAACGCCCTAAAAAAGCTTTCGGCTTTTTCTCATCAGTGCCGGGTTCGACGCGAGGAGGAGATTCACCGATGCTCATTCTGATTCTTAATAGAATGAATGGGGAGTACCATTGGAGGCATTCCTCCCCTTCTCTCATGGAACATATCATCGCAGTCGGCCAATACGTGCAAGGCCACGTCCTCGGTATCGTGTTTGCCATCGTCGCATCCTACGTCATTGGATTTATCTGGCATGGCCCCCTCTTCGGGAAGCAGTGGATGGCACTCAACAATCTCAAACCACCGTCGAAAGACGAGATGACATTTTCGATGATGCTCCCGGGCCTGAGCGCAAACTTCGTGATGGTATTCGTGCAATCTGCCGTTCTTGGTCGTGCGTTCCAGCTCGTCAGCCTCGCAAATATCGGTGAAGCGCTGATCATTGCTACGATCATCTGGTTGCCCTTTTCCGCCCTGCTTCTTGTGAATATCTATGCATGGGGCGGCAAACCAGTGAAGCTTATGGTGCTGGACTCAGCTCACGCCCTGGTCTCGATGTGGGCGATCGCTGCGGTACTGTACGTGACCCTCTAACCATCCTGTCCACCTAAAGCGAGCTGCAGATTCTTATTCTCTACTCAAAGTCTGCACACGCAAATGCTTGATCCCCCTGTAGATGCGGACCGAAATCGTGTTCGACGTCTCACCCGTCTTACTCGCGATTTCCGCGGGTGAGAATCCTAGGATGAAGCGCTCGTGGAGTACCTGCTTATACGGATTTGGCATCTTCTTCAGGTGTTTCATCACTCTTTCGGATTCCAGGCGATTGTACGTGTGATGCCAGGGATCAACGGTCGGCTCAAAACCCGTCTCCAGAAGTTGATCGAGCGAGGATTCCTTCTTCTTGCGCAGGTGATCGATGAAGAGATTGTTGGCGATGTGGTACAGAAACGCTCGCACGTTCAGAACTTGTTTCTGTTGTTGCAGACAAAGCCAGTACCGAAGGAACGTCTCCTGTGTCAGATCATGTGCTACGTCCGGGTCACGGCATTTCCACAGGTAATAGCGGAAGATCGGCTCTCGGTAGAGGTCGTGATGAGAGGAGAAATCGCTCGTCATGAGCGAGCACCGTCCTTCCGCTGCCGCCGCGACCGCGGTGACGACGCTCAGGACGTTACTTTCTTCGGGCAAGGGGGAATGGTTCATTGGAGGACGTGAGGAGAGATGGATGAAAGGGGGAGAACGCTTCATGCACGAGCGACTGTCCGCCGGATCGCGGAGCGAAGAATTCCGACACTGGACGTCGGCGGAAACGTTTTGTGATGGATCGGGGGGAACCAGGATTGCAAGGCGCCGGAAAATCGTTGGGAAATTTGGAGGACCGGATCGGAATAGTGGTATGTACGCATATGTCTATTGGGTGTGAAAGAACCTCGACAATAGATGCATAAAATTTTTATGCAAACGTGCACGAGTACATGAAGTCGACGCGAAGAAACGATCTATGTACCCCTTTGGACTTTTTTGGTCCGAGAAGCCTTTGGGGGAATCGCGGCTGAATGTGGCTCAGGTTTAAGGGACCAGCTCGTGAGGAAATCTGCTGGCATCAGTTCGATGATTTTCTGGGCCTGCACGTCGGGTTGGAGAGAGCGATGGTTGTACTTCCACTCGAGCTCTTTTAAGTAGTACCCGGTGTTCCGTTTCCAGATGCCATGGTGGCTGCGGATGCGCTGCCGGATCCACGTCCATAATTGCTCCGCTCCGTCCGCGGCTTTTTCCTCCTTTGTGAAGCGATGGAATTTGCCGCAGCAAATGAATCCCGCGTAGCCCTCGCGGCGCCCCGGGACTTCTTTCTGAGATCCAGATGTATGGAAGTGAAAGACGGCTTCATCATCTTTAAGCGGATCGATGTATACCTCTCCCGTGTCCTTAAACTGCACCCCAAAGACAGGCGGCTTGCCTTTCTCGGACCCAGGACGCAGTTTGGTTTTGCACCATCTGCATCGTGATTTGTCTTGGAGTATGTGAATGTGTCCGCTGTGTTCAGAAAGAAGACCGATTTTTTCCTTGGGGAGATTTTTTTCGGTCAGGAGCCTGCGGAAGTGATCGTAGTACACGGCGACGAGGCGGTAGCGATGGTGCGTGATCTGCGCCGCACGCTGTGCCGAGAAATCCAGGCAGAAGCCGAGGAGAATTTCCGCGCACTGTTGAAGCTTGGTTTCTTCCGTCACTTTGTTGATGCGGAATTTCTTACCGCAAACGGTGCATTTTCTGCGTCCGTCTCCGAGCGTATTGAGCTTCGTTCGCGTCTCGCGAGTCGGGCAAATTAAATGGCGAGAAGCGTCGCTCTTGGTTGGACGCACCTTTCGCTGGAGGTGCGGCAAGATGGATTCAACGTTTAGTATCAATGTAGGAGTGGAGAAGAGACCATTTGGACCTTCAGCGTAGTCCCTTTTAACGAGAAAGGATGTGTATTACAGATTTTGTCGACAAGATATTAATTTTGTTGTTTTTTAATTATATGTGATAAATGTTTGACTTTTCGATTCCCCTATCGACGGAACGGAAAAGGACGAAATCTTCAGAAGACTCTGTATGGCCGCACGAAAGGGACGCCGAAATTGTTCCTCCTGTATTGAATTCCAAGTTCAGCCCGTTACACTATCCGCTCATGTCCGAGACCTCCGCCGTCGTCGTTCGAAACCTCACTAAGGCCTTCAAGAAGGTCCAAGTGCTCGAAGGGGTGAGCTTTTCGATTCCTTGTGGATCGATGCTCGCGCTCCTTGGCCCAAACGGCGCTGGGAAGACTACGACTGTCCGCATCCTTTCGACCCTTCTTCGCCCCGATGGCGGAGAGGTCCTGATCAACGGGTTCGATGTCCAGAAGCAATCCGATGAGGTTCGCGCGGTCATCGGCCTCACGGGACAGTATGCTGCGATCGACGAGTACCTCACCGGCCGTGAGAACTTGGAGATGATGGGTCGGCTGTATCACCTCAGCAAAGAAGATAGTAAGCGCCGGGCGACTGAGCTCCTCGAACAATTCGACCTCACCGAAGCCTCCACCCGCGCGGCGAAGACGTATTCCGGCGGTATGCGACGTCGCTTGGATCTTGCAGCGAGCCTCGTGGCAGCGCCTCCGATCCTGTTCCTGGATGAGCCCACGACCGGCCTCGATCCCAGGAGTCGGCTCGCGATGTGGGAGGTGATCAAGCAGTTAAAGAAGGACGGCGCCACGATCCTCCTCACGACCCAGTATCTGGAGGAGGCGGATAAGCTTGCCGATAGCATCGCCGTGATCGATCACGGAAAGGTGATTGCCGAAGGAACTGCGGATGAGCTCAAAGCCAGGGTGGGGAAAGAGCGCTTGGAATTGGTTCTCGAGCGCGAAGGGGATTTGGAGAAGGCGCAGAAGACCGTACGAGAAGGATCGTCGATCGATAAGGAAGAGCGCCGGATCAGCATCCCCATCGAAGGAGTCTCCGAGGTGAAGGATGTGCTGGACCGTCTGCAGCAGGCGAGCATTTCGATCGAAAGTCTCTCGCTCCATAAGCCGACCCTCGATGATGTCTTCCTCAAGTTGACCGGTCGTCAGGCTGAAGCCAAGCAATCCGAAACCGTTCCCGCGTAACCCATGCAGATCGCCTCCCACTCCGCCGCCTTTTGGTTCCTCAGCGACTGCTGGGTGCTGATTATCCGTAGCTTCAAGCATATCTTCAAGAATATCGACCAGCTGCTAGGTCTCGTGCTACAGCCCCTCATGTTCATGCTGCTCTTCCGGTATGTCTTCGGAGGTGCGATCGATACGGGGCCGGTGAGTTACGTAAACTACCTCATGGCCGGCATCATCGTGCAGACGGCCGCATTCGGTGCGACAACGACCTCGATGAACGTGGCACTCGACTTAAAGCGCGGCATCGTCGATCGCTTTAGGTCGCTGCCCATGGCCGATTCCACTGTGCTCATCGGGCACGTAGTCGCGGACTTGGTCCGTAACCTCATCTCGACGGTCGTGATGATTCTCGTCGGTTTGCTCGTGGGCTTCCGCCCCGATGCGACGATCCAAGAGTGGTTACTCGCAACGGCTCTCCTCATGACCTTCACGTTTGCGGTCTCGTGGCTCTCTGCGATTCTTGGTCTTCTCGTGAAGACCGTCGAAGCCGTGATGTGGATCAGCTTCATGGTCATCTTCCCACTGACGTTTGCCAGCAGCGCCTTCGTGCCGACCGCCAGCATGCCGTGGGTCCTTCGCATGTTCGCCGAGAACCAACCCGTGACCCACACCATCGAGGCACTTCGCGGCTACACAGTTGGCACTCCGGTCGGAGATAGCGGGTGGATTGCGTTCGTGTGGTGGGGGGTGATCATCGTGCTTTCAATTCCTTTCTGCGGTTGGCTCTTCCGTCGGTACTCGGCGTGAGAAGGGGAGCCCTTTGGTAAGCCATAAAATTTGAGTACGTAATTTGATCAATAAATAACGAAAAAATAGAGTACAAAATTTGATCAACTTAGGCGTGTCATGGTGAGCTCGACGAACCATGCACGCCGGTTATCGCCCTTCATCACGTCGACGGATCTACCAATGTCCTCTCGTCCTTCTTCAGTTCGTACAAATCATAGATCAGCCTGTCCATCTCGTTCTTCTTCTCGCGTTGATCGTCCTCATCGAAAGCTGGCAAGGAGAGGAGTTCGGGGAGTCCGATCGAGCGGTCGCCTTGCAGGAGAGTGGCGGGCCCGAAGTGCGTTTCCAATGCATGTTCTACGGCGTCGCTCATGCCTGCCTTGATCGGTGTTCTCAGGTGCTTAGCGCCGCTTGTCAGGAGAAGATTGCCACTGTCGACGCGAACGTCATCGAACCGCTGGAGGAGAGTTTGCAGCTCGACGGTGTCGCCGATGGTCCTCTTCTCCATCTCCAGAATCTCTTCGGCAAAGCCGATGATGCGCGCCTTCTTCTCCCGTTTTTCGGGTGAATCGATGAGCGGCGGTCGCAGGAAATCTTTCATCCGCGTGACGACGATATAGATGCCGTGCTTCTCGTTCTGCAGCTCGAACATGCTGCTGTAAATTTTCCAGGTGATAGGCGCATTGAGCAGGGCAAAGAGGAAGAGGCTTTCCTCTTTGTGGTCGGTGGCGATGATCTGACCGTAACTCATCGAGGGGATGATCGGTTCATCGGTCCAATAAAATCTGTTTCGGCGCGATTTCTCCCAGACGATTTTGTACTTGTGACGCAGGGCTTCATGTCCCTGTGCGTTTTTGGGCAATTCGATGTCACTCTCGCGATTCGGGTAAAAGGTGCGCGGTCTAAAATTGCCGTAATGGGAGAAATCCTTGGAGTCGAAGATGCCCGAGTAGCCGTCGCCCGGATGATCGCCCTGACGGAACAACTCTTTCTTCAGAATGAATCCGACATCGAAGTAGAACCTGTCCCCAAAGCGTTTTT
Source organism: Candidatus Peribacterales bacterium (assembly GCA_020059985.1). Taxonomy (GTDB): domain Bacteria; phylum Patescibacteriota; class Gracilibacteria; order Peribacterales; family Peribacteraceae; genus JAGVCI01. The sequence goes on from JAGVCI010000083.1 coordinate 6,028, forward strand.
CCGCCTCTACATGATGGTAGTAGGCGCTCATAGATTCCGAGTGCTTCTTGTACGATTCGTAGAGCGCGATGGAATCGGCGTCCCACTTGATGAAATTCCAGTTATCGACGTTCTCGCGCAATGTCGATTGGGGAATGTCCTTCGCGTAGGAATCCTCGTCGGTCCGCAGCGTCTCGAAGATCGTCTTCACGTCCATATCCATTTCCGGGAAGTGGACGCAGCGAACAAGGTGATCCTTCGGCGGTTTCTCTTTGCGACAAACGATGATCAAGCTGGAAGTGGCGATGTTCTTTTTCTGCTTCATCCCGCGACCAATGAAGAGGTGGCCGGCGAATGTCAGACATTTCTCGATCGTGTATTCATGGGAGAGCTGATGCCGCACGACGTCGTAATCTGATTCGGTGATGAGGGTCTGAGGGATGATGTAGCAGAACGTTCCTCCTTGCTTCAGAAGAGCGAATCCCAGGGCCATGAAGAACGAGTACAGATTCGGTTTGGGCGGATACTTCTTTCTGTTGCCTGGAGCCGAATGTAGGTTCCACCCATACACGTTGCTCAGACTGACTTCGGACTGCTTTTCTTTGAGCAAGCGGAAGAACCGCAAACCCATCGACGAACAGTCGTTGTAGCCGATGTATGGCGGGTTGCCGATGACGTAGTCGAAGCGCTTGCGCGGAAGGAACTTCTTTCCGTCTTGAACGGTTCTCAGGCTCTGTTTCATGTCGAAGAGATCTTCTTTATCCCGCATGAAGCCCGTGTATCCGAAGTCCATTCTCAGCTGCGTTTCGGCGACGTCCGACGCGCTCGATTTGCCCCCGATCTCGCCGACGAACTCGGCCACGGAATCCTCTGACACGAAAAGTTTGAGCTTCTTGTCGATGGGGTTGTTGTATTTCTGGGTTACGATGATCGGTAGCATCTTCATGAGGATGCTCATTTCGGCAAGATAGAGAGGAAATTCGGCAATATCCAATCCGAACACGTTCTGGAGGACATCGTGTTCGATCTTCTTCGATTCCTCTTGATTGGAGTAGTCCCTCGATTTGACGATCTCTCGAACGGCCGAGTAGAGGAACGTCCCCGATCCGCAGCTTGGATCAACGATGGACATGCCTTCGTGATTCTTCTCCTTGATGGAGGACGCGCTGTACCCGATTTGCTCCAGCATGAAATTGACGACCGCCGGATCCGTGAAGTATTGGCCGAGCTGTTGCTCCTCATAGAGTTCCTTCAGATAGTTTTCGTAAATCGCTCCGAAGATGTCGTTCTGAACGTCCGCGAAGTGGTACTTCTTAATGAAGACGAAGATGTCGAGGAAGGGTGCGACGCTGATGATGTTGTCCTCGCCCGAGTGCACGATGTCTTTCACCTGTTCCAGGATCGCCGCTTGTTCGGAGTGGAAGGGTTTATAGATGTTTTCGGAGATTTTGCTGCTCATGCCCTCCAGGATCATGAGGACCGAATTAAAGGCCTCCTTCTTTAAGTTCTGATGAATCAGGGAAGATTTCTTCTCGAATTCCGCGTGAAAATCGCTGAAGGAGTTGTCGACGAGCGTCTTGTAGAGGATGAATTGAATCAGGTACGAGTACGCTATTTCGGTCGCCTTTTTGTCGCGCTCCGATTCATCCTTGAAGCTCTGAAAATATCCCGCGTTCACCAGTTTATCCTTTAGTTTCTTGATGATATCGGTGACGTCTTGGAAGAAGCGTTCCCGGTGCTCGTCGACCAAGAGTCGCTGGTCGAAGAATTCCATTTTCTGTTGCCCCACCTGTTTCTCGAAAAAAGAGAGGTAATAGTTCTTCGGTTTGACGTACTCCATCCAGAACGTGCAAAAACGCTCCGGCTCCTCGAACATTTCTTCGATCGTCCATTTGTAATGCTGCTTGTCTTCGATTTCTCCGTAGTAAAAACGCCATTCGAATCCGTCCGTCAGCAGGCCGTACTTTTTGTCGAAGGCATTTTGATATTTCAACATTTGCCATTCTCCCGATTGAGCCTTCTCCAATTTTTCGACTTCGACGGGAATCCAGACTTCGCTGTCCATGAAAATCACCGCGTCGGCTTGCCCGCCCTTGTTCGATTCTTCCAGGGTGAATTCGCCTTTTCGATCGTGGTCTTTCGTCGACCGCAGGCCTTTTTGAAGGTCGAAGAGGTCCGGACATTGGAAGACTTCCCACACGAATCGCTGCACGCCAATGCCCACTTCGCTCTTCTTGTAGTGTTCCTTTTCTTTCTGCCAAAGGGATTGCAGCTCTGGAATAGTCACGAGCGAATCATACAAGTATTCCTTTGGCGACAATATGTGAATCCACGGCCCAGAACCCCTTTGTTTCTCTTTCGAAGGGTGAGAGAGTGAGGATGGAATGACCACCCAATCTACCCTCATCGGCGCCGCGGGAGAACACTTCGTCCTCTGTCAACTTCTGCGTCTAGGCTGGATCGCGGCACTGGCTCCCAAGGGTGTACCGAATGCGGACATCATCGTCACGGATATTGATGGGAACAGGCAATGTGCCATTCAAGTAAAAACGAGAAGTAAGGGTTCAGACAAGGGCTGGCACATGAGTCAAAAGCACGAAGAGATTGTTGCAGAGCACCTTTACTATTGTTTCGTAGATATGGAAGCAAAAGACAGCCTGCCGATAACATTCATCATACCGAGCGGCGTTGTAGCGGCCGCACTCAGAGAAGCGCATCAACTATGGCTCGATACCCCAGGTCAGAAAGGTCAGGCACACAACGATAATGCTATACGACGGCTTCGACCGGATTATCTAAAAGGCTATCGCGTTGGTGAAGACGTCATGAAGAGACTTGGTGCGGGCTGGATGGAGCCGTACCGGGAGAACTGGGAGATGCTCAAGCTGCGCTGATTTCTCTCGACGGCACCTCCACAACTTTTACTTCGTGCCCCGTCGCTTGAAAGAATTTCTCCATGCCCTCGTGCGAAATCACGAGCGTCGATGTATTCACGAGTGGGTGGCATTGGAGAGCAGGCGCATCCCAGAGTGTTCGATCGATGAATACTTCCACGGCGTGCTCCTCGTCCGTGCTCGTAATATCCAGGCCGTCGAGCAGGTTCGCGTCGTAGCACGGCCCGGAAGGCTCGAGTTGGTCCGCCCAGTCCAGGCCAGTCCCCGAGAAGCCGCAGCCTGCCAGTCCCAAAGCTGCAGCCGCGCAGCACTTCACGCCAGCGTGCACCAAAGCGGGGTGGGGCCGGTTCAGTCGAACAGGTAGCGGACGCCGAGCGTGGCGTTCGCGGTCGGAAACAC
>JAGVCI010000090.1 GCA_020059985.1 Candidatus Peribacterales bacterium
AGCGCTCCCCACTGATCATAGGTAATTTCTTCATCAGCTGTTGGTCCAACGAATGCATCATGCAGAAGCGCAGGATAATCACTGATGTCATAGAGATCGCCTGGGTACGATGCCTCCTCATCTTCCGTCACCGTTCCATCTCCGTTGTGATCCAGTTGACTCTCCGAGCGTAACGCATCTGCATCCGCCACAAATTCCAGAACCGCAGGGTCCTCTGTACGACGAAGAATATAAACGAAACGTGCCTTGTCGACGCTCTCACGAATCAAATTTAACTGACGATCGATCGCACGGTACTCTGAAGTTTGGAGTGACTCCAGACCGTGAATTTTCTCGATCACATCTCCATCGATCTGCTGCGATGCCAAGTTTGCGGTCTCCTCCAACTTCTCACGCAGATATGCCTGCATGAGGGTTTCACTACGCGAGAAAAAGATGAGACCCATACTTGCGACAGCAGCGACAATAAGCAATCCCACCGCAAGAATGGTGTGATCCTGTCGCCAGAGGGCCTCGAGAGAGTTGTGTATTTTCTTCACTGAAGAAATTGTGCTTTCGATTATATTATACTATAAAATGGCATTTAAAGCAAAATACGGCAGGAGCCTGCCCTATAAAGCAAAAAATACAGTTGAAAATTCCAACAACACGCGAGCATACTGGCGCATCCATGATTCACCGTGATCTCCACAAAATCATTTCGGCCGCAGGATTAGACGGCGCGGCAGCGGATCTCTACCTCGCGGGGCTCGAGATGGGGAGCGCGCCCGCTTCTGCGTACGCAGAGAAAACCGGTGGCAATCGCATCACGACGTATAACCACCTCGAGGAGCTAACCACGCGCAGCATCTTCACCGCGGTGAAGCGCGAGCGTGCGACGTGGTACTCCCCTGTTCCTCCAGAGCACCTCGCCGTTGAAGCACGCAAGAATGCCGAAGCGCTCGAGCGAGCTCTCCCGGAACTCCGATCTCTCCGTGGCGTCGCGCACCGCAAACCACACGTGCGTTTCTTCGAGGGATGGGAGGGCGTGCAACGCGTGTACCAAGACACTCTCACCGCAGGAACCGAGATCTTGAACTTCGCGAACTCCGCGATCGTGCGTGAGTACTGGCAGAACTACGACGAAGAATACGTTGCGGAACGCGTGCGACGTGGCATCCATCTGCGCGGAATCGCCCCAGATGACGCTGTCGGACGTGTCGTTCATGGCCAAGATAGAGCAGCGCTGCGCGAGATCCGATTAGTCCCTGCGAAAGACTTCGATTTCAATAACGAGATCAATATCTACGATCACAAGATCGCGATCACGTCGTTCAGCGAAAAACCGGAGGACTTCTTCGGCATCATCATCGAGAGTAAAGAAGTTGCTGATACGCAGAGACAAATTTTCGAGATGGCGTGGCGGTATGCAGCAACGCTCTCGCTGAATGGGACCACGAAAAAGAAAGCGCGCAAAGTGTAATAGCTCTGTACAATTTTCATCTCTCTCTGCGATTGGCAATTGATTAGATGCGCGGATAACATCTTCATTCTGTTTGAAAAAGGAACAGTTCATAGAACACATTTGCGATGACCGAAGAAAATGAGTAGAAAAAGATCACATCATCTCCTTCCAAAAATTTTCATATGAACGCACAAGAGCTAGCCAGAGGTACTCCACAAGCTAATACATACGCTTGGCTGTTTGAACAATTCACTATTTTAGGAAATGGTCCGTACCGTGAAGGGAAGTACCATCCGAATTTGCCTCCCGAAAAGTTTGATCGCATTCGTGAAATCGAGAGAGAACTCACTTTGGCATTCACGCAGGAATCTCCTGAAAGTGACATACATCCGTCTCACATGAGAATGATCGCCGAATTGCAAAGGTTATGTACTTCTCCAGAACCTCTAAAGGAACCATCTTTAATTTCGGCGGGTCTCCAGGCCGTGAGAGCTCGTATCCTCGGCACAAAAGCAGGCCTCATCGCCGCCACCGAATCCTGAAGAAATTCAGAAAAATCTCGAGTTTCTTTTGAGAACACTTTCTTTGGATAGTAAGAAATTCGTTTCCATACGACTCCTCTGAACAACATATTGCTGTTCACGAAATTAACAGATCTACGATGAGTGTTCAGCGGGTTCTTGACCGCCACTCAGAGAGGACGTATCTCTTGTCTATGCCCACTCTCACCACCCCAGACACCACTCCCGAAACCCACAGCAATGGTAACGGCCACAAAAACGGAGAAGCATCAGAGCTCACTACGGCAGATAGGCTGGTAGTAGATGCCATAGTCGAACGCGTGAAAACGGATCCACAAATTTTGAAATTACTTCCAGAAGATCCAGTACTTATGACTGAAGTCGTACGAAGAGTGATGCATCCTTTCGATCGCAATGCATATCCGCATGTACGCCCATTTCTTGGGAATAATGAGATTCGCGAGCGTTTGGGGAGCCACGCTGGATTGACACCCGAAGAGCAAGCAATTTGGCGGGGGGCCTATGCCCCACCAAAAAGTGTAAAGGTGAAGATCGATACATCGAGAACGATCGGAGACTGCGACAACTGTGGACAGCGCGCGCCCCTGGATGTCATTCAAATGATTAATGACGATCAGGTTGTCATGCGCGCACAGGTGTGCCAATGCATGCATCACGCCACCGAAAGTGGACCATCTGCTTTAAACCTTCTCTACAGAAAAGGACAAATAATGGAGAAGAATTAGTGCTGGTGAGATCACAACATTGAACATATTTTGCCAAGAAACGGTAGGTAAGAAACACGAGGAACGATCGTCCCAATATGCGCACCCGGCATGGAGTTTAAAAACATGGTTACGTGTTCTCCATGCCGGTGCTCTCAGGTTTTTACTTTTTTTCTCACCGAAGCTATGGAAATTCTCTGGTTCGTTCTCATCGGTATCGTCGCCGGATGGATCGCAGCACAGATCATGCGTGGTCATGGGTTCGGTCTCGTCGGTGACTTGATTGTCGGCGTCGTCGGCGCCGTCATCGGTGGTTTCATCTTCAGTATGGTGGGCCTCGATGCCTACGGCCTCCTTGGTTCGCTCGCTATGGCCACTATTGGCGCCATCGTGCTCCTCGGAGTCGCTGGACTCATCCGACACGCATAACGCTCGTTTTGTATTCTTCCCCATAGAACTATGGCCGAAAATGACAACGGAACAAGTTCTCTCGTCATTGGAATCGTCGCGATCATTGCCATCATTGTGCTCGTCTACGTCGCCATGCAGGTGATACAGGCACAGGAGAATGACGACACGAATATTCTCCCTGATGTGAACATCACGACCGACTCCGATGGTGGATCGGAAATGGACGACGGTAGCACTCCACTCTACTAAGAACTGGTCTCCGGCATCACACCCCTCCGACGACAATCGGAGGGGATTTTTGAACGTGAAAGATATTTACAAACGTGCAAGTCGTTACCCAACTGAACATCACACCGAAAAAATAAAAGAATGATGACCGATCGAAGAATCGCGCTCGAGGTAGGATTGTTCAAAAAATGAACTGCAAGAAATCAGACGCAAAAACGGCGTTGACGGTCACACGCACGCAGACTAAAACGAGGCATCTATCTTCTTCCCGCCTCCCTATGCTCGCTCCTGCAGCAACCCCCGATGCCGTCAAAGCAACCCCATCCACGCAATCAACTTCTCCAGAAGCATCGGTCACTGCAGCGGTCACAGAGATACGAACCGAAAGTTACGCAGACATCATGCAGCGATGGGAAGCGCACGGAAAGCTCTGGAGAATCAACCCCGCAGATAGAATGGGCCGGTAGAGCTCACCCAAGACTTCTGCGAATCTTCGCCGCCTCCAGGATATCGGAACGCACAGCCTCCTCGTCTGCGGGTGCCTCGCGCAAACGATGGTAGATGGAGGACGTCAGGTTGCGGTGGATGAGATGACGAGGTTCCTTGGGCCCGAGCGGAGCACCGAGGTATTCGTCGATCGCGGCGAGGTCACGCTCGATCTCGCGGAAGACCGGTTCTTCACGCGCAGCGAGTGCAACGTTTTCACGGTTGAGGTACTTCCCCGCATGCTCCAGATCTGCCCGTAGTGCCGGGTAGTACCGATCGAGCGTTTCGAGGAGCCCTTTCTTACGTACTTCCGTAAGTCCCCTGCCCGTCGCGATGAGCTCTGGCGGAATACCGATGGAGTAGAGCGCAGCGGTGAACTTGATCGCGCGTGGGAGACGAACTTTGCCGACTCCACGGCTGTACCCGAAGAGCCCCACGTGCTGCAGCCTTTCGCGGTGCGAAGGGATGAGATCGGCGATGGCATTGATGCGCCCTGCGAGCGCTTCAATCGCTGGACGCCAGAGATCGGTGAAGATCGTCGCCATCTCCTGCAGCTTCTTCTTCTCCTCTTCGGAAACGTGCTGCACTTCACACTTCGGTGCCTCTTTTTGGATGCGTACGAGCGCCTTCTCCACGTCCGCTTTGTCGTAGTCATAGCGGAACGCAGACTGGATGGAATACGTGCGCACGCCCGCGTACTGCTCGAGGAACGTATCGGTGTAGAGCGGATTCACACTGCCGCGGAACGGAAGCGATCCCGTGCCGATGATCGGGTACAC
>JAGVCI010000061.1 GCA_020059985.1 Candidatus Peribacterales bacterium
CGATCTCGAGCTTGCGCTCATCCGCGCAGCGGTCGAGGAAGGGGCAACACAAGCTGCAACCATTTCCAAAAAATCCGGAGCCAGTTTCTTTGCGGTGCGTTCATTGCTTCCTGCCGCGCGTCGACTCAGTATGAGTGATATTCGCCGCATGGTGAACGATGTCACCGAGGCGGATCTGGGACTCAAAACTGGTGTGTACCGCGCGACGGCGGATGCACCCGAGGAGATTCACGCACTCATCGATCGTAGCATCCTCGCATTTCGCTAAATCACGGATTGTGCTCGATCTCATCCAGGATTTTTTTTGCGTTCTCGTCGTCACGCTCCGCATTCGCCGCTTCTTCTTTCTGTCGCTTCGTTCGTGCGGTCTGGTAGTGCTCCATCGCCTCAGCGCGAAGATCCGTGGATTCCGCTTGGCTCATGTGAGAGCGGTATTTCTTGTCGATGTCCGCGAGCTGTCGCTTCTCGGTTTGTAGGATGTCTCGAAGGCTTTCCAGCTGATCTGGAGTCATCACGGGCAGGATATTGATCCAGTACTGTCGTTCCTCATCATTCATGCTTTCCGATCCCACGATCAGTTCGACAAATTCCGGAAATTTCGCCCGGAGTTCATCGGTGATCACGAGAGCGGTGGAAGCGCTGCTACCCATGGGAGGAGGATATCAAGTTCTCTCCTCATCTGCACCTTTCACTCCGTCGAGGATTTTTTTGTATTTTTCGTGGCACTCTGTGCAGAGATCCAGTCTCCTTCGATCGACGACCTCTCGTATCGCATCCGCAGCGGGAGTGCTTGCTGTTTGTTCATAGATCAGCCGTAATTGTCTGGCTGCCTCCTCTGCGGTGATATCGGGTAGCTCGCTTAAATACGGATCAACAATAGCCGTCGTGAGCACGACAATATGACCTCCTTTTTTCGGCGCGATGACATTGCAGCAGTGATCGCAGAGGATTTCGTCTGGCACCTGCTGCCCCATACTACGCGACTTTCAGAATCTCGTAGCGCACGATGCCTCCCGGTGTGCGGATTTCCACATCGTCACCCTTGCACATACCGAGCAGTGCTTTTCCGATGGGGGATTCGTTGCTGATCTTGTGCTCGAGCGGATCCGCCTCTGTGGAACCAACGATCGTGAATGTCTCCGGTTCGTCGCGATCCGTTTTGTTGCGAACCGTGACGTGCGATCCGATCTCCGCTTCTTTGCTGATCGATTTGCGCTCCGTGATGATCTTCGCGCTCTTGATCTTGTTCTCGAGCTCGAGGATGCGTCCCTCGACGAATGCCTGCTCGTTCTTTGCCTCTTCGTACTCCGCGTTCTCGGAAAGATCTCCGTAGGAGATAGCTTCCTTTAGACGTTGTGCAACTTCTTGGCGGCGGACCGTTTTCAAGTGGTCCAACTCGTCCTTGAGTTTTTTGAGACCTTCTTTGGTGACGAGGGTTTGCTCATCATCAAAGATGACCTGGTCGTCCTGTGCGGTAGTGTTATCAGCCATGAAAAAGCGGGGTGAATGTGGGCGAATTGTATGGAAGAGGGACCCCCTGGTCCACTGAAATCGGACGATTTCGTCCTACGGTCGTCTTTATCCTACCGGTGTAGGAGATCCGGCCAGGGCAAAAGTGGCAGTTTACTGGGGTCTCCGACCTGGCAGAGTGCTTCAATTACGCGTTTGGCGAGCTGTACGTTTGTGATGAGTGGTATGCCCTGGTCGGTGGCGATGCGGCGGATGAAGTACCCATCGGTCTGGTCTATGCCGTTCGAGGAATGCGTCGGGACGTTGATCACCAGGTCTACGCGTCGCTTCTCCAAGTACTCGCGGATATTGGGAGTCCGTGGCTCCGAAACTTTGTGAAGCAGAGCGGAGGGGAGACCACGACTCTCGAGGAACTCGTGCGTGTTCTTCGTCGCGAAGAATGAAAATCCTTTCTTGTGGAGTGCTTGGATGGCCGGGAGGAGATCGACCTTGTCTTCGATTCGTCCGATTGTTACGAGCACGTTCTTCTTCGGGATTTTAAATCCAACGGCGAGGAGTGCGGTGAGGAGCGCTTCCTCGGCGTCGTTCCCGAAGCATGCAACTTCTCCGGTGCTCGCCATCTCAACGCCGAGTCTGGGATCGGCACCCTTCAGGCGACTGAAGCTGAATTGTGCTGCCTTCACTCCGACGTGATCGAGGTCGACGGTTTGGTAGCGCTTGTTGGTCGGGGCCTTCCCCAGGAGTGCCTGGGTCGCGAGTGTGGCGAAATTCTCCCCAGTCACTTTGCTCGCAAAGGGGAAGCTACGACTGGCGCGGAGATTACACTCGATCACTTTCAGGCGATTGCTGCGTGCGAGGAGCTGGATATTGAATGGACCGGAAATTTTCAGTCCCTCCACGATTTTCTGGCCGATCAGCTTTACCTGACGGAGCGTTTCTAAGTTCACTCGCTGCGGCGGAAGAACAATCGTCGCGTCTCCGGAGTGGACTCCTGCGTTCTCCACGTGTTCGGAGATCGCATAGAGCAGGAGCTGACCGTCTTGGGCGACACCATCGAGCTCGATTTCTTTCGCTCCCTGTTCAAACTTCGAGACGACCACGGGCGCTTCCTTATTCACGAACGCTGCTTCATTCACGTAAGCCTCCAGGTCCGCATCGGAGTGGACGACGGCCATGGATGCACCCGAGAGCACGTAGCTTGGTCTGACAATGACCGGGTAGCCCACCTCGCGTGCGAAGATGCGTGCGGATGAAATATCGTTGAACTCCTTCCACTGTGGCTGATCGATTTCCAACTCATCGAGGAGTGAGCTGAATTTGTGACGATCTTCCGCGCGGTCGATGTCTTTCGGATTCGTTCCGAGGATCGGCAGACCGACTGCTGCCAGCTTCGGAGCAAGAGAGTTCGGAATTTGTCCGCCCATGGAAACCACTATTCCATCGGGCTTCCAAAGATCCGCGATGTCGCGAACGCGTTCTCCACTGAGTTCCTCGAAAAAGAGCAAGTCGCATTCGTCGTAGTCCGTGCTCACGGTCTCCGGATTGCTGTTGATCATGGAGACCTCGCACCCCTGCGCCTGCAACTCGTGCGCAGCTTGCACGCAGCACCAGTCGAACTCGACCGAGGACCCGATGGAGTACGGGCCGCCGCCAAGAACCGTGACGCGTTTCTTATCATCTGTTCGAGTGAAGTCGATATCGTGCTCCACCCCGTGGTAGGTCATATAGAGGTAATTCGTCTTTGCCGGGAATTCTCCCGCGAGCGTATCAACTTGTTTTGCCACTGGGCGGATTCCCGCCGCGAGACGCTGCGAGCGAATGTCCTCGTCCTTGAGCCCCGTAGCGACTCCAATGGATCGGTCCGAGAAGCCGAGAAGTTTGGCTTTGCGGATGTGTTCCACTGTGAGCTTTGCACTCGGAGTTTTACGGAGTGTTTCGAAGTGCAGTGCACAACGCTGAATACCATGGAGGAACCATACGTCGATGCCGGTCGCTACATTAATTTCCTCAGGTGTCCACTGGCCCCTGAGCGCTTGCGCGATCGCAAAAATTCTTCGCGGGGTCGGACGCTTTACTTCTTTATTGAGTTCTTTGAACTCGAACGCTGTAGTAAGCAAACTCTCGGCGCCGATATTGAGCATGCGGACCGCTTTCTGGAGTGCCTCTTCGAATGTGCGACCGAGAGCCATCACTTCGCCGACGGATTTCATTTCGCTCGTCACTTGGTCCGAGACGAAGCGGAATTTCTGTAGATCCCAGCGCGGAATTTTCACCGCGACGTAGTCGAGTGACGGTTCAAAGTCTGCGCATGTGACTTCGGTAATGGCATTCTTGAGTTGCGGCAGTGTGTACCCGAGTGCGAGCTTCGCCGCGACGAACGCGAGTGGGTATCCCGTTGCCTTCGACGCGAGCGCGGAACTGCGGCTCAAGCGTGCGTTCACTTCGATCACGCGGTACGCGCGCGAGCGCGGATCGAGCGCGTATTGGATGTTGCACTCGCCGACGATTCCGAGATGACGGATCACTTTGAGCGCGATCGAGCGCAGCATCTGGTAATCGAAGTTATCGAGGGTCTGACTAGGGGCCACGACAATCGACTCACCGGTGTGAATACCGAGAGGATCGACGTTCTCCATGTTGCAGACCGTGATGCAGTTATCCACGCGGTCGCGCACGACCTCGTACTCGATCTCTTTCCATCCCGTGAGATCTTCCTCAACGAGGATTTGCGGCGATTCAACGAATGATACTTTGCAAAGCTCGCTCAATTCACTCTCTTTCATCGCCCGGCCGCTCCCTTTCCCGCCGAGTGCGAATGCTCCGCGGATGATCACCGGGTACCCGATCTTTTCCGCAGCCTTCAGGGCTTCCTCGACAGTCTCTACCGCGAACGAACGGGGAACATCCACGCCGATACTGCGCAGTTCCGCATTGAACAGAGCGCGGTCCTCCGTTTTGCGCACGCTTTCAACTGGCGTTCCGAGAACAGTGATTCCTGCTCGCGAAAGAGCTCCGCTATCGGAGAGCTGCAATCCGCAGTTGAGCGCGGTCTGTCCACCGAAGCTCATCGACATTGCATCTGGCTTCTCTTTTTCGATGACTTGCTCCACGAAGAATGGTGTCACCGGCACGAAGTACACGCGATCAGCCAAGTTCCAGCTGGTTTGGTTCGTGGCGATGTTCGGGTTCACGAGCACGACGCGTGCGCCTTCTTCTTTGAATGCTTTGATCGCCTGGCTCCCGGAGTAGTCAAACTCTCCGGCCTCTCCGATCTTCAGGGCGCCCGATCCGAGCAGCAAAATCGTCTTCGGCACTTCTGCTTTTGGAAAATAAGCTCCCGTGCCCCTGGAGGGCTCCGTGGAGCCGCCTACGATCTGATCTTTCATGGTCCGCAGGAGCCTACGTGATCACATCAGCGACCGCAAGTTTTTTCACTTCCGCCAAACCTGCTAGGATCTCCGTACCCTTTCGCCGCATGTTGAGAATACTTCTCCTCGTCGCATTTCTTGTTTCTTCGTCTGCTTTCGCGGAGGATTTCGGGACGCTTCCAACAGACACTCGTACGTTCCAGACGGAGATCGACGCGCTCCTGCGCGAGACAGAGTTCAACGCGGAAGATAGCAACTGGGAACTCATGAGCGACCTCTTCCCCGTGCCCGAGTCTGCGATCGTGATTCAGAAACCCGAACGTACACTTGAAGAAGATCCTCTCTGGGTTGTTGTTCGTATCGATGGAGTGCCGACTATTCTTTCTGATGTGCCAAAGACAGAATGGTTAGCCTCTTTTGTCGTGGAACTTGCCGAGACTGGCATCATTTCCGGATACCGAGACGAAGAAGGGCGTCCGACTGGTCTCTTTGGTCCTGCGGACCCGGTGACAATCGAACAACTTGCAAAGATGGCGGTGGAGTCTTCTGGCATTGCGCTCGATGGCTGCCTCGGGGAACTCAAGAACGGTCAGGCGAAGGAGAAGTGGTCAGAGCCATACATTCTCTGCGCGGAAACCCTGGGTTGGGTCGTCTACAGTGATGGGGGAGTCGTACTCGAACGACCGGCACTTCGGCGTGAGGTCATTGTCACACTGCTTCAGGCGATGAAAGTGCCGTTTCGCTCACTTAGGGGAAATATCTTCCTCGACGTCGGTCCCTCGACAGAATTCGCCGCTGCGATCGAAACGGCGGCGCACGCGGGTATAGTCTCGGGTTATACCGGCACGGGGGGAGTGCTCACGGGAATGTTTGGTCCCGAGGATCCAGTGAAGCGAGCCGAGATAGCTAAGATCGTTTCACTCATGATGCAAGTGTACGGTTCGGTTCGTTAGCTTCACACAAAGCGTAAAACTGTCTATTGAAACACTATCTGTATTTTTTCATACTCACCCAATCTTTCCCTTCTTCCCTATGCGTCTGCGTACTCTCCTGCGTGCTTCTCTTCTTGTGCCCGTTTCGATTGGGTTTGCTGTCGGTGTAGCAACCACAACGCTCGGTGCAACGGTTCTTGGCTCGGCAATATTCTCCGATGTCCGTTCCGGTATGTTTTATGACGAGGCGATCGGAGAGCTCTCAAGTCTTGGTATCATCAAAGGATACGATAACGGACGTTTCGGGCCCAATGATCCGGTGACGCGCGGACAGGTTGCCGTGCTCATGAAGCGTTTGCGCGATGACATCAAGGGTACCTCTTCCAATGACGACGATGATGAAGAGGAAGCAGAGGAGGAGGAAGAGGAGGAGGAAGAAGAAGAGGAAACCAATAAAGCAGGTCTCGTTCGCTTCACACTTGCCAATTACACGGTCGATGAATACAAGGGCACAGTCACCATCACGGTCGTTCGCTCCGGTGGCGACGACGGAGCTGTGACGGTGGAGTACGAAACGTCGACGCAGACTGCCACGGCGGGTACAGACTTCGAGGCTACAGCGGGAACACTCTCCTTTGCCGATGGCGAAGGCACGCTGAGCTTTACCGTGAAGATCTTCGATGATGGCGCCGACGAGGCTGATGAGACGTTCAAGGTCAAACTGCTTCGTCCGACAGGAGGGGCTGAGCTCACCAGCCCGCAGGAGGCGCTCGTGACGATCAGAGATAATGAAGGCACCACCACGACAACGGGAAGCGGTGGTACATCTGTTGCGACCAACAATTTCACCTTCACTGCTCTCGAGTTTGATGTGAAAGAGTCCGGAACAACAGCAACGGTGCGTGTGAAGAGAGAAGGCTCCACCTCAAGCGCTGCGGATGTCACCTATGCGACGGCAAATGGCACTGCGAATGGCAACCACTACAAGGGCACAAACGGAACGCTTAACTTCGCCTCGGGTGATACGGAGAAGACATTTACGGTCGAGATCAGCGACAACTCGTCTGTTGATGGGAAGCGTGCGTTCTCGGTGATCCTCTCCAATCCGACAGGTGGTGTCGCACTCGGTCGTATTCCCACTGCAAAAGTGAACATCATTGACGATGAAACACTCACCTTTGGTAGTGGTGCGATAAAGTTCTCGAAGACCATCTACGAAGTGACGGAGAGCGCGAAGGAAGCTGTGATTGAAGTGTGGCGTATTAACGGAGCAATGGGAGATGTTTCCGTCACGTACGGAACCACCAATGGTACGGCGTTCTCTGGATCGGACTACACATCGACCTCGGGCACCATGACGTTTAAGTCAGGGGAGTCAAAGAAGATTTTCGTCATTCCGATTGTGGATGACGATACCAACGAGTCCACGGAGTCGATCAACCTCACACTCTCGAGTCCGACTGCTGGTGCGACACTTACGACGCCGTCGATCGCAACAGTCGAAATTCAGTAACGATTTTCACTCGCAGCGGGGAGTTATTGGCTCTCCGCTGCGTTTGGCATGATGTTAAGGATATTTGACTTTCTTGGTGTAGAGGCTTATAACTATTAGCCGCGGAGGATCCGCTTTTATCCCTAGTGGGAGCGATTCCGTGGATTATGGAAGTCGCTCTTTTCACAACCATCTGAGGTGCAACGTGAGAAAGTGTTTTCTGTTTGCGGTCCTCGTGATCGCCGCCGTCTCCACTTTGGTTTCTGCTGAGGAAATTCAGCCCATCTCCCGCTCGAAGCTCGAGCAGATGGGTCTTCGCGACCTTAAGGTCATATCCGACCAAGAGGGGATGAAAGTCCGTGGCAGTGCGAAGGCACGCCGATTTCGGATCATCATCCGACGTGGCGGAGATGTCTCTGTCGTCCCTCGATGGTAATTACCGTCGACTTCCGTTTCGTTCGCCGCCGTGTCCTCACAAGGGATGCGGCGGTGGTTTTTTTGATTATAATCTAGAGGTGAGAAAGAAAGTTCCAGCAAAGAAGAAAAAAGGGGTCTTCTTGCGAATCGCTCCCGTGTATTTTAAAAACCTTGAATACGTTTCTCTAATAACCGCACTTGCATATGTGGCTGCGGTTTCTGGAAATTTTATTGTATTTCTTTTAGTTGCCATATCTTTATTCATCTACACAGGGTATCTCACTGATCTGTTGTGGATGAAATATCAA
>JAGVCI010000048.1 GCA_020059985.1 Candidatus Peribacterales bacterium
AGAGTGTCGTCACAACGGCTCTGTTCGATCCGGTACTCCACTGGAATGCGATCGCACTCCAGGCAATGGCCGATGATCATTCAGGATCCTTCGGTCCTCCACAACAGTTTGGTCCGGGTCCGGCGTCACGTGCACTTGCCATCGTCCATGCAGCCATCTATGACGCGGTGAACTCCATCGATCAGACGCACACACCCTATGTCACGACGTTCCAGATGGGCCAAAACATGCATGCATCGGTCGACGCCGCGGTTGCAGAAGCGGCACACCGCACATTAGTCGCGCTCTATCCGGCTCAAAAACGAGTATTTGATGCTGCTCTAAAGACGCACCTTGCGCTTATTCCCAAGGGCATGGAAAAAATGCTCGGGATGAATATCGGTCGTGTGGTCGCTATCCAAGTTCTCAATGTCCGGAGGCGCGATGGATCGGAGAAGGACAAAACAACACCATATACCCCCAGCAACCTGCCGGGACGTCATCGGCCTGATCCTCTCAACTCTACACAGCTGATCTGGGGACCGGGTTGGGGCAACGTAAAGCCCTTTGTTCTTCTCAGCAGTTCACAATTCCGTTCGCCTCCTCCTCCAGCTCTCACAAGCCAGGAGTATGCCGATGCATTCGAGGAGGTGAAGAACTACGGAGGAGACGGGATTACGACGCCCATGCATCGCGATACCAATCAGACCGAAATGGGTATCTATTGGGGCTATGACGGAACGAAGAAGCTTGGTCCGCCGCCGCGTCTCTATAACCAGATCGCGCGTCAAATTGCCGTGCAGATGGAGAACACCGTTGTCGAGAATGCACGCCTGTTCGCCCTCCTCAATATCGCGCAGGCCGATGCAGGCATTGGTGCTTGGGAATCGAAGTACTTCTACGATTACTGGAGGCCAGTCGTCGCCATCCGCGAGGCGGACGCCGGTACGGGACCCACGGGTCTTGGGGACGACAATCCTCTGACGACGGGAGACCCCACCTGGACACCGCTCGGGGCGCCTGCAAGTAACGCCAGTAACGGCGGCAAGAACTTCACGCCGCCATTCCCAGCCTATCCATCCGGCCATGCGACATTCGGTGGAGCAACCTTCCGCATTCTCGAACTCTTCTACGGGACCGATGATATGCCCTTCACCTTCATGTCCGATGAGATGAATGGAGTGACAACGGATAATCTGGGGAATGTCCGCCCGGCTATTCCTCGAAGTTTCGCTCACTTCAGTGATGCGATGGAGGAGAACGGGCAGAGTCGCATCTACCTCGGTATCCACTGGAAGTTCGATAAGACGGAAGGGATCGAGATGGGAAAGAAGATTGCGGATTACATCTTCGCCAACGAATTGAAGCCGAAGAATTAAGCTCGTTTACAAACGCAGGAGCAGCTCCTTCGGTTCCGTCCGATGGGGCTGTCTCCTCATCGCTTCTCGCAGCGCATGCTCGGCATCCGCGGTCAGCCCAGAGGCTTTGTAGATCTCGGCCAGCAGAAGAAGCCCTTGGATACTCTTGGGCGCTTCGTTCACCTGTCGGAGCAGCTCTTGCTCGAGTGTATTGATCTGCTCTGGAAGGATCTCCTCGAAAACAGTGAAGCGGTGGAAGTTCTCGGGAGTGAGGACCTTGTACTCATAATCGGCGGTCACTTTGCTGTGCTCTGGTGTGTCCTTCACGTAGACCGCGATTTCCTCGTCGAGGAAGACTAAGTGCCAGAGAAGATTTTTGTCCAAATGCCACACGTACGGGTAACGCTCCCACTGTTCTTCTGTTGGAATGAACTCGATTACTGCGTACGTGAGGTCGTACTCATCCTCGAGCTTTCTCCATATATTTTCATCTTGAGCTGCATCGAGAGTGTCTTTTAAGAAGTCGAACCCGTAATCGACGTTGCGTCCATCGACGAAGACTTTGCGATTGGGGTAACCACGGAAGATCAGATATCCACCAAGCCCGTACGTATTGAACATATTGCCCGCGAGGTTGTTTTCCTCGATGAAGGTGTAGGCAGTGCTGGCTGGCTCGTGCGTCCCAAAGGTATCGAAATCGTTTCTCGCAAAGGTGATGCGTGCAGGTTCGTTTGCAAAAGCGATCACAAAGAGTCCGAGGAACGTACTTCCTATCGCCACTTTCGGTTTGCTCAGAATTTTTTCGATTGTTCTATTCCATTCCTCATTGTGTTTCAGTTGCAGGATGGTGAGACCAATCGCGAGGAGGAGGAAGAGCGCCATGTGACGCACTGCGGTCATCGAGAGGAGACCGAACATGACGAGGAGAGCGACGGAGGCAACGGGTTTGTAGCGTGTGAATTGCACTGAGGAAAGGACGAGCACCCATGCAAAAAGCAGTTGCTTTGCGTAGAGCGTGAAACCGGGAGTGCGCCATTCACGGATGAATTGCGAAGTTTGATCCGTGAAGAGATCGAGCGTGTACGTCACATTGGAGAACCCACTCGGAGTGAGAAGGAAACCCACACAGAGCACAGCAATTCCGCAGACGAAGATGATTGTCTCTTTCCGACGAAGAACTGCACTGATTGATTGCTCACGAAGCGCATCGAAAAGGTATTGGAGGAAGACTGCACCAACGAGTCCGAAGAGCACGAGTGAAGCTCCACCATGGAGATTGCTCCAGAGGACTTGGAGTGCGGCTAGAAACACGAACATACCGATCAAAAATTGTGTACGGTTTTTATGGCTTTCTTCAGGGCTCTCTAGGATTTTAAATGTAATGAATATGGCGAGTGAAAAGCAGAGATACGTGAAGAGCTGTGGGCGATCGAGGAGGCTGGAGCGAAGTGCAATTGCTGCCATCATCACGAAGAAAGCATTCGGCCAGAAGCGCCGCGGATCGATGAGAAGAAGTGTTCCTAACGTGAGCACGATCAGAATCATGCGGAGGAGAATCACTCCTGTAGCGCCATTTAAATCCCAGAGAACAGAGAAAAGATATTCGGAGAGCCAGCTTTGGGTGGCGAGGTAACTTTCTCCAATGCGCGTGTGGGCAAAGGGATCCACGGTAATCCAGCCCGAGGAGCGAAAAATCTTTCCCGCGGTCACATGCCACCAAAAATCGGAATCGTGAATTTTACTTAAAGCGATCCACGCAATGAAGAGCAGTGCGAGTGCCAGGACAAAGCCCGAGAGAACACGACGTGTTGACACCCGTGGAGTATAGCAGCCTCGCGCTTGGAACGTTGTTGTCTTTGCTTTTCTGAGGCATAGAATGAAAAGCAATCTTCCCCAAACATTCTATGATTCCTTTCACTGATGTGAATATTGTTGCAGTGATCGTCGCGACGATCGCCTCTATGGCCGTGGGCTTTGCGTGGTATATGCCCCAAGTTTTTGGCAACACGTGGATGAAACTTGCGAACATCAAACCCGATAAGTCGAATATGCAGAAGACAATGATTCAAGCGTTGGTGCTCGATTTCATCAGCACGTACGTGATCGCCATGGTGCTCTACATGCTTGCGCCCGCTACTCTGCAGGAGGGTCTGCTCCTCGGGTTTATCCTCTGGGTGGGCTTCATCGTCTATGTCGAGTACGGTCGCGTCATTTGGGAGAAAAAATCGGTGCACCTCTTTGCGATCAACGCTGGTCATGGACTCGCGCATGTGTTTGTCACCATTCTGGTGCTCATGCTCTGGCCCTTCTAGTGTGAATTGATCCACTTCCACCACTTAGGGAAACCCAAGTGGTGGTTTTGGCGGCCTTGGCAAAAAAGATTCTTCTCTTTAGAATGATCTCCTTCCTCTTTCCCTTTTTTCACATGCGATTCCTCTCTCTCGCTCTGACTGCACTCCTCCTTTCCGCCTGTCACACGACGGTTATTTCCGATGAGCAGCGCGATTCGAACCTCGATGATGGGGAGGCGGGCATGGAGGTCTCCTACGAGCCTGGTGAGACCATCAAAGCAGACAAAGAAGAGAGCTTCATCGCCTTCACAGGAGCGAAAGGATCCATTATTTCTCATGAAGGAGCGTTCGATGACTACGATTTCTCGCTGACGCTCAGTGAAATCGATCCAGGTGACTTGGAAGATGCGGATCTCACGGTGACCGTGCAGATCGAAAGTATCCGTACCGATACAGACTTACTCACCACGCATCTCCTGTCTTCCGATTTCTTCGACGCCGAGAAATTCCCACAGGCAGTCTTCATCGCCGATACGATCACGGAGATCGGACCGGATATGTATAGGATCGATGGAGGACTCGCGATCAAAGACGTCGCTCTTCCGATCAGTGTGGAGGCCGAGATCACGGATCAATCCTTTGTCGCTGAGTTCGTGATCGATCGCACCGACTATGGAGTGGGTGAGCCGACTGGAGGAGTCTTCACCGACATCGACCATGACATCCCGGTGGAGGTGCACATTGTCTTCGCACCCTCCGAAGGAGAGTGAGAGGAGATTTTGTTGCATCGCGTGCAGTCCGTGTGTACTGTGCGGGCTCTCGATGAATGCAGACAAGGATCAACGGCACAAGTTTCTTTTTATTTCCGCGGACGCGTCCACTCTCGACCTTGCTTGGACGATTGTTCGCGAGGGCCACGACGTAAAATTTTTCATCGAGCAGCAGGGAATCCGCCATGTCGGTGACGGATTTGTGGAGAAAGTCACCGATTGGGAGAAGTACACTGACTGGGCGGACGTCATCGTTTTCGACCACATTGGCAAAGGAGAAGTCGCGAAGAAATTGCGAGACAGTGGGAAGCTCGTTGTCGGCGGGACGCCCTACACCGATCAGTTGGAACATGATCGGTCGTTTGGCCAGGAGGAGCTCAAGCGTCACAAAGTAAAAATTCTTCCGTATCAGACGTTCTTCGGCTTTCAGGAGGCTATCGATTTTGTCCAGGCAAATCCCTCAACATACGTTGTGAAGCCTTCTGGTGAGGCGCAGAACTTGAAGCAGCTTCTCTTCGTCGGCAAAGAGGATGATGGCAGCGATGTCATCCGCATGCTCCGCGCGTACGAGAAGACCTGGAGCGGCGACATCAACGTATTTCAGTTGCAGAAGAAAGTGACCGGAGTGGAAACGGGGGTGAGTGCATTCTTCAATGGCAAGAAATTCGTCATGCCGATCAATGTAAACTTCGAGCACAAAAAATTATTCCCTGGTGAGCTGGGTGTTTCTACAGGAGAAATGGGAACGAGTTGTTTTTGGACAGGGAGGTCGCCGGTGTTCGATGCAACCCTCGCTAGAATGGAGGAGAGGCTTGCTGAAGAGGGTTATGTCGGCCCGATCGACATTAACTGCATGTTGAATGCGAACGGCATTTATCCGCTCGAGTTCACGTGTCGCTTTGGGTATCCGACGATTTGTCTCATGCAGGAGGGGATTACCGAGCCGATGGGCACACTTCTCTGGAAACTTGCGAAGGGGGAAGATTTTGTCATCAAAACAAAGCGCGGGTATCAGGTCGGTGCGCTTGTCGTCGTTCCGCCGTTTCCTTTCCACGACACTAAGACATTCGAGTCCTTCTCGGAAGATGCCGTCGTGGTCTTCAAAAAGCAGCAGCTCGATAGCATCCACATCCAGGACGTGAAGATGGAGAATAACGAGTGGCTCGTGACGGGTGAAGAAGGAGTCGTGCTCGTTGTCACCGGATCGGGATCGACGATGCGTGAAGCACAGAAACAAATGTACGGACGTATTCAAAACGTCAGCATCAGCAACATGTATTACCGTACCGATATCGGAGATCGCTGGGTGGATGACAGCGATAAAATGCGTGCATGGGATTACATTTGATGTCGTACAAGCGTGCAGTGATTTCGAGGAATTCGGGGATTTTGAAGAGAACGAGGATCGGCGAAATCCTCGATTCTGTCGATTCCTTCGAAATCCTTACTTCGTTATAACGGTGTTTTTGAGCAATCTTCGTACAATCACAAAGAAAGCCGCAATGCTCATGAATCCGAGTATCCATTGATTTGCACCCGTATCTGGATGCTTGAACGGCTTGTAGTTTCCGATCGGAGGAGCACCGCTATGTACAGGATCTGGAATGGTGTGTGTTGTTTCTACGCGCTGTCCGAGAGTGGCAACAGTGTTCGGATTTTGAGGGAGAACGATGCTAGCAGTGACATCCACGGAAGGTTCATTCACAGGTTCCGGTGTCTCTTCCTCCTCGATCGGAGCACTAGGGACCGGCGTCTCTTCGACGATTGGTTCCTCGATGACTTCCTCAGGTTCTTCGATCACTGGCTCTTCCTCCTCTGGGAGAATTTCTGGAGCAACTTCGTCTTCTTGCGGTTCCTCGATCACGGCACCGCTCGCGGTGACAGTTCCACTACCGACGAGCGCTCCACTACCGAGGAGAATTTCTCCGGAAGCAGTTGCCCCCGTGCCCACGAGAATATTTCCAGCAAGAGCGGGAGTCGTGAGTGAGGAGTATGTGTAGGAACCTTGTGCAAGGGTGAGCGGAATGTCGTAGGCCCATTTCTCTCCGGTTGCCATGGCGTTCGTTGAAAAACAAAAACCTTCTTCATCACAAATCTCCACGGAACCGAGCACCTGTGGGACAGTGTGCTCATTCACCCATTCGATGGTGTCGCCCGGATCAGCGTTGATTTCCACAGGCTCAAAGCCGGATGGCGTAATGCGTACGACAACGGATCCACTTTCGGCGATCTGTCCACGAAGGATGGAAACCCCCTCAAAAAAAACGAACCCGGCGATGGATGCCATGAGTATTCCGGCGACAGCAGCGGGAGTGCGGGTGACGCGGGTGTGTGCCATCTGTGAGGGTGTATGGACCGCAACAGGTTCTTCATCCGACGGGGATGATTCAGTCGCCAGCCAGTCGGGGTGAAGATCTTTCATGTGTTTACGAGTGTTTGTGATTCGCCACGACGAGCGCCTGTCTGCGTGCAGCGATGAGCGTTCCGATGATGGCGGCGCTTACAAGAAAGAGGACGAGTGCGGATGGCAGTCCAGTTTCACCTGGAACATTGGTTCCTCCGGCAACCGGGTTTCCGGTGACAATTGCTCCTCCGCCGACGCTTGCGAGCGGGGCTGTGGAACTCTTCGGATCACCGACGGTGACGGCGACTTCCTGACTGAATGCACTCTCTTCATCTGTCGTGCTGATCGCACGGACAGCGAAGTAATACGTCGTTCCTTGCGGGAGCGAGCGGATCGTGTGATTCGTGGATGCGGCATCGACTGTCTTTCTCTGAATGTACGTTCCCATCGTGGTTCCGTAGTAGACGTTATAACCCTTCAGTTGAGAAGAACTCATCGCGTCCCAACCGAGGAAGACGTTGCTTCCTTCGGTCGTCACGCGGAGGTTCTGAACTTGGAGAAGCGCAAACGCAGTCGAAGACGTCGTCACAGGCGTGGGCGTGGTCTCTTTACACCGACCGAGTTCACAGACTTGGCTTTCGCATTCCGCACTTGCCGTACACGCACTTCCCACCGGGAAGAGCAGTGCTCCGGATCCTTGCACAGCTCCATCCAACGGTTGGCACGTGCCGCTTGCGCAATTGAAGCTCACGCATTCCTCGTCGACAGCACAGACGTCGCCGTTCGGAACTTCTGCAAATGAGCGGCAAAGACCTTGGACGCAGGTGAGAGACGCGCATTCGCTATCGAGCGTACAAGCGCTTCCCACCGGACGAGCTGTGGTGGGCTCAGTGGATTCCGTAACTACGGCAGCTCCACTCACGGCGCACACTCCGCTTGTACAGACGCCACTGGCGCACTGGTTATTCAGTGTGCAGGCCTCTCCGATTGGAAGACCATTAGAGGTACAGACGCCCTGGACGCAGCTTCCACTGGAACACTCCAGGTCATCGGTACAGACCTGATTGCTGCCCTGTGTAAAAACGACGTGGAGGGAACTTGGGTCTACTTCCAAGATATTCTCTCCTGTCTCTGTGGTCTCACTCGGCGCACCAATCGATGTCCGGCCACTTTCCTGCACATCGTAGAAACTAATGATCGTGCCGCCCGCAGGCGCATCGATCACGCGAAATTGGATGTGTGCGACCGACACTTCCTCTGAGAATGGCTCTGCGCCCTCCTCGGCATACGCATCAATCATCACAAATCCTTCCTGTGCGTCGAAATCTTCTTCGCCTGGGGTGACCTCTGGAAAATCGTCGTCTACTTCGATCGTGAGTCCTTCCAGGACTTGGGGGTCATACGAGAGCCAGACGCGGGGGTGCGCAATATCTTGTAAATCCGGGTTCTCGATGATGATTTCCAAATCCAAAATTTCGCCGAGACGCATAGCACGCGTGCGCAGCGTCAACGGATCTTCCACATCGTAACGTGGGCAGGGGAGTCCCTCTCCGGGGTTCACGACCAACGTATCGAATTCCGGCAACTCTCCGAAGAGATCATCGTCACCGTCCTCCTCTCCTGTTGGACAGTACGGGCGGAGCACGTACGTCGTTGCGATCGCAATCGAGGTATCATCGTCGATGTCCTGTGCACTGGCGACAGGGACAAGGAGAGTCACTATCTGCAGAGAGAGGATGCCTCTGGTGAGAACCTGCCACGAGAATGTGTGGGAGTGTGTCATGCGAAGGAAAGGAAGATCACTTCAGAGAGATCGTCGCGAGGAGACGCAAGGCGTCGTCGACCGTAATTTGGCCGTCCCTATTCGGATCGGCCTTGAGGAACCGTTCCTCGTTGTCGACGTATCCCTGCGCAATTTCCAGGATCAGCGTGACGTCCTGGAGATCCACGCGTCCGTCTCCCGTCACGTCACCAGCGGTTTCTGTGCTGCCAGCCTCGATGAGGCTGATCGGCTGCACCTCTCCCGCCGACTCGATGCCGACAGCAAAGGCACTCACGATGCACGTCCCCGCGAGGACGACGGTGCGAACATTCCTCCGAAAGCCGGAGAGAACAGTGAGGATATGTGTGTACATTTCCCTTCATTATAGGCCAAAACCCGGTTTTGGACCACGCGGAGAAATTGACCGAATCCTCTAAATGTATTTTTGTTTTACTTTCGATCAAGGTTTCGCATAAAAGTGGCTTTTCCCTATACTCCCCAGGTGGGTCAGTTCTTCCTTTTTTCGGGTGAAAACGGCTTTGCGCTCCGCTCCGAGCGTAGGCGTTGGGTGCAGAATTTTCGCGAGAAGCATGGCGACGAGAATTTCCGAGAAATGGAGGGCAAAGGCCTCGTCATGAAAGATCTTCTGGATGAGGCTGCGTCCGCTCCTTTCATCGCTGAAAATCGTCTCCTTATTATCGATGGGGACTTTCGCTGCTCTGCAGATGACTTGGAACAATTGAAAAATACGATTCATCCCAAAGTGATCATTGCGTGTTTTGTTCTCCTTGACTCCTCGCGTCGCGGAAAACTACCCGCAACCCTCAAGGAGTACGTAGCCGAAGCGACACATAAAGAATTCCGTCCGCTTTCGCGGATGGAGCTCGGACGGTGGATCGAGAGTGAAGTACGAAGCGATGGTGGAACGATCTCTCCCGATGCACTCACTGCACTCGTGCAGATCGTTGGTACCGATCAAGAACTTCTTTTTCAGGAAATTCAGAAGCTCTTGCTCCTCGCGCAGGGGAAAAAAATTGAAAAGACTCACGTGGAGCAGATCGCGGTCGGCGGAGGTGGTGGCGAAGTGTGGCACCTGATGGATCTCCTTGGACAGGGCAAAGTAGACGAAGCAATTCAATTTACGGCACATCTCTTGGAACACGGTGAAAGCCCCCAGGGACTGTGGCCACGACTTCTCTGGAT
>JAGVCI010000057.1 GCA_020059985.1 Candidatus Peribacterales bacterium
AAGGACACGATCCCGAACGCGCCGATGATCGTGACGCTCACCTCGAGTGGATACGTGAAGCGCTTGAGCCCCATGCAGTTCAAGTCGCAGCACCGCGGAGGGAAGGGTATCAAGGGAACGACGACCAAAGATGACGATGAAGTGATGTCACTCCTTCACGTCATGAACCATGACGACCTGCTCTTCTTCACGAACACGGGTCGCGTCTTCAAACTCCCGACCTACGAACTTCCGCAGGGAAGCCGTGTCGCGAAGGGGCAGGCAATCGTGAACTTGCTCCAATTACAACCCGAGGAGCACGTGACGGCGATCCTCAAGTCCGATCTCTCCGATAAGAAGTTCCTCTTCATGGTGACCAAAGAGGGAACCGTGAAGCGCACCGAGCTTACCGAGTTCGATAACATCCGACGCAGTGGTCTTATTGCACAGAAGATGCCTCCAGGTGACGAGCTCAAGTGGGTGGTCGCGACGAACGGCAAGCATGAGATCCTCATTCTCACGAAGAAAGGCAAAGCGATTCGCTTCCCAGAAGAGGATGTTCGCGCCATGGGTCGCGCGGCAGCCGGCGTCCGTGGTGTTCGCCTTGGTGACGGCGACGTGGTGGTCGAAGCATCGGTGATTAATAACGCGGAGAAGAGCAAACTTCTCGTGGTCATGGAAAACGGTCTCGGAAAAATGACGCCGGTCACCGAGTATCGCTTCCAGGGACGCGGAGGATCGGGAGTGAAAGCGGCGCAGCTCACGGCCAAGACTGGTGACATCGTCGGCGGGTGTGTGCTGCAAGATGGAGATGACGGAGATCTTCTGTGTATCAGTAAGCAAGGTCAGGCGATTCGTATGCGCCTCTCGGATATCCCATCTCGAGGTCGCGCAACACAGGGAGTGATCGTCATGCGCCTGAATGCACGAGACAAAGTAGCGAGCGTGAGTGTCGTCATGGAGGACAAGGCTGCCGAAGAGGCAGTGATGTCCGCCGCGGAAGAGACGCGCGTCGAGGAAGTCGAAGAGATCAAGAAAGAGGAGCGCCGCGTGAAGCGTGCCGAGCGCGAAGTGATGAAAGTCGCTGTCGCAGTCGGCGCGGTCGCGGCACCTGTGGCTCCGGTAAAAGCGGCACCGCGTGCGAGTGGAGCAGCCGGGACGAAAGCAGTGAAATTCTCCTCAAAGCCGGTCGCTAACAAGGCGAAACCAGCACCAAAGAAGGCGGCAGCGAGACAAGCGAAGAAAGCGGCGAAGCCAGCCAAGAAACAAGCAGCGAAAAAGCCGGTGAAGAAGGCCGCGAAGCCGAAGAAAAGGCGATAGAGGACGTGCAAAGTCCTCTTGTCAAAGCTGATTGATTGCGTAGAATATCCGTAGGTTTAGAATTACTGTTTGCCTATGGGAATCGATGCTGCTTCCAACGGCGAAGAGTTCAATCCTCTGGATTATGTGCCAGAAGGTGCAGAGGTTTTGGATGTAGAGAGCGTGTCTGAGCCGGTGAAAACTGTGCAGACGGACCGTCGAGGATTTTTGCGTAGGATGGGTGCCGTCATAGTTGGCGCTGCACTTGGTGGAAAAGCTGCGGAGTCTGCGGAGCGTACGTCTGTGAATCTTGGTCCGGTGACTCCAGAAAATGAGACGCAGGCGGATCGGGATTACCGAGAGAACGTAATAAAAAATAAGGTTAAATATTTTGAGAACGTTGCTGCGAATGTGAATGGAGAACGCGATCGTGACGCTGATAATGCTTTCTACACCAGTGTAAAAAATGGTCGTGAATATGCTCCAGGATACAGCCAGGAAGGTGTGAATTCTGATGAAGGTCAGGTCCTCCACAAGTTTCGAATAAAGTATATTGATAAAAAAAGCGGGGAGATAAAGTACACACCGTGGTACAGATATTCGACTCATAGCAATTTTGCCACTCCGAAGCACAACCCTCGGGGAGTCTTTATGTCTGGAAAGGTGCCGGATGACCCAACTGTAGCCTCAACGAAGAAGCTCGATTAGAGTGGCAAAAACACCGGTAAATGTGATATAATAGGGAGAAATACATATTTTGTATGTCTCCAGGACCAACCAATCCAGAAAATTGGCAAAAATCTCAGTCTTCTGAGGTGGAAGAAAGAGTTGGTGGCAACCAAGAACGCGCAGACGTGAATGAAACATCTGTAGAAAAATCAGATGTGAATTGGGCGAAACGTGGAGCAAAAATTATTACTAATTTTCAAGAAACAACAAATGCTGCTGACGCAGCTGTCAAAACTGAGAATGAAAAAAGAGAAAGAGCAGGACGTGCTCTGCTTTCTTCCAGAGAGGAATACAAACTACGCGATGAGGCAGTCGAAAAACAGGAAAAGACCTATCAGAAGAACATCGAGCGCTCCGTGTATATGAATCTGCTCCCGAAAGGAGCTGCAGAAGCTGATGCCGATAAACAGCAGCAGAGACTTGAGAAGGTCTTCGGTGGCGACTACTACGGAAAGTTAGAGCAGTTCATGGGAATGTATCTGCTCACGCAGCGAATGGAGAAGGGATCTGCTCGTGATGAAATTCTCACGAAGATCAAAGTGGACTTCCTCGATCAGCTGAGTTCCGAATTCACACAGAAGGAAGTACAGAGCATTCTCACGACGTTCTCCGGTAAGGCAGAGGAGTATCAAAATATTCTGCATCTGCGTAACTACAGAGAGATGCTGAAAATCGCTCAGGAGAGACCAGAAATTGCCGGGGAGTTCCGCGATATTCTCGCTCGGGGAGATCTCGACATCAGCCACGTCGAGGATTTCTTCCAGCGCATTGCAGAGGAATCCAAGAATAAGGAATTCCAAGATCGTGTGACGGAAAGCATCGCCGTGCGAAAGCAGGTGATCGAGATCAAACAGATCATCGAGAAGGGGGTGAACACGGAGGAGATCATGGCGGAGGAGTTCATGCTGGAAATGACGATGGCAGTGAAGGAACCTGAGGGACAGAAACTCATGCAGAAGGTGATCGAGAATGGGGGCTCCGACATTGTGGGAGCTATGCTGCTTTCGGGCATGGGCATCAACTTCAATGCGGAGGCCCATGAAGTGCGTGGGTACATAGAAGGGACGCCAGTCACGGTGAAGGAGGATGGTGTGTACGTCGAGGGCGTGAAAATTAAAGGGGAATTGAATGCAGTGAGCTTCGACGATGCGAAGGTGCAGTTTATTGCCAACAAACTTCATGCGGCTGTGCTCGATTCTGATCCGTCCTTGAAACGGGATCTGATGAAGTATCTCGTGGGTGTAGATGTCCGCGACAACGATTTTATGAAACAGCGCGAGGACCGCTTGGCCGGTGAGTTATTCGGTATGGTGCTCGGTACGAACGAAAATGAGCAGCGTACTCTCATGGAGCTCGGTCTCTTGAGTGATACCCTCCAGCCGAAACAAGAAGCGATCCATCGCTTCGGTATTGCACTGCGTCACTACAACGGAGCTGATCTGAAGATGGAAGATCTGAAAGCGCTCTCGTGGTACTGGAATACCAAGGACAATCCGGACAAAAAAGCGAAATACGCCGATAACCCGGAGTGGCAGGCGATTGGGACGGGGGAGTACCCCGCGCTCAGCGTCCTTCGTAAAGCGCATAAAGCCCTCGGTGAATGAGCCTGGGGCTCAAAAAAGTGCCAACGAAACCTTGATTTCGCGTCGAGAATCCGTAGAATGCGCGAGCTTTATGAAATCCGCCATTCACCCACAGGTCCACGCAAACGCCAAGACGACGTGTTCTACATGCGGCTCCGTGTTCGAGATCCCCTCGACCGTTGCTGAGCAGAACGTCGAAGTCTGCCGTCTCTGCCACCCCATCTACACGGGTAAGCAGCAGCGCGAACTCAAGGGCGGCCGCGTCGAGCGGTTCCAGAAACGTATGGCGAAAACGTCATCCAAAAAAAATTGAACCTTTCTCATGATTGAAGCTTCCTCTTTTTCGAGTGGCGAAAAAAACGGATCTACAATTTCTGTAGATCGCGTGGTGGTGCACAAAAAACTCAATTTGGGACAGAGCGAACGCGCAATTGCGAGTGGGATTGATCACACACTCGCTCAACTTGATCTGGGGCTTCAGAAGGATTTTCCTCATATTGAGCGTCATCTCGCAGCGGAAGATAAGGGATCAGACCTCGTGGCAATCTCCATCGAATTCAATGAGGTGAACGGAAGTAGGAGCGCACTGTGTCAGAAAATCCGAACCATCGTGTCCGGGATTCCCGGAATGTCAGAGAAAGATATTTTGCCCCTGGGGCTTTTCGCACGGAGTGAAACAGACGAGCCGACAAATGGCACTCCTGCGTGAAGAGTGCTATAATTCATACCAATATCATGAACGAACGACAGAGCAAGCTCCTTGCGGCGATCATCGAACAATTCATCTCTACGGCGCTGCCGGTGGGGTCCCATCACATCATCGAGTGTGGGGAATTTGAGGTGTCAGGTGCGACGGTGCGAAACGAGATGCGCCTACTCGGCGAAGAGGGGTTCCTCGACCAGCCGCACGTCTCCGCCGGGCGAGTACC
>JAGVCI010000119.1 GCA_020059985.1 Candidatus Peribacterales bacterium
CTCACTACGCTGGGGGTCCTTCCATTGTTATCTTCTTCCACTTCTTCCATGAAACATTTTGCTCGTTCAGCGGTTTCGGCTGCGCTCGCACTCACCCTCGCGGTGCCTGCATTCGCACTGAAGCCTCCCGCCGATTTTGATCGCCCCTCGGCGCGCACTCTCGAAGATCAGACTGCGAAGAAAAATTACGATCGTCCGACACGCCGCGAGATCCGCAGCGCTCGTCGCGCACGACCGACGCAGGGAATTCGCGTGCGCAGTGAAGCAGTCGGAAACGCCGGTGCGTTCTCTCAACTCATGCGCGGTTCGATGGATCGCAGACTCCGCCGCCTCACGCGCTCACCCAAAGCGGGTCATGAGGACTACCGCATTCTCTACCGCCCAAACTCCCGCTCGATTCGAAAGACGTTCTACGACTCTGGTCTTCCGCCGTCTATCGTGCAGACAGGATCAGATTCTGAAAGTCGTCCGACACGTCGCGCAATCATGGAAGGCAACGCGTACGTGAAGAGCGAAGACGCTGAGTAATTCTTTTCTCTTATCGATCACACACCTCTCCGCAGTGGAGAGGTGTTTTTGTGTGCACGCGAACTTGGGATTTTCCGTGATTTCCACTAGAATCACTGCACCCTTCACCCCTCGTCTCATGTCCATCGGTTCCTTCTCCATTCTTGT
Source organism: Candidatus Peribacterales bacterium (assembly GCA_020059985.1). Taxonomy (GTDB): domain Bacteria; phylum Patescibacteriota; class Gracilibacteria; order Peribacterales; family Peribacteraceae; genus JAGVCI01. The sequence goes on from JAGVCI010000119.1 coordinate 676, forward strand.
ATCCGTTTTTGAGAATTCTTTCTCAAACACACTCTTCACTGTTGGCATCAGCGGAGCGCTCGCGCTGCTCGCGTCTGCAATTTTCGGTGCAGTAGTTCACACTTCGAGCGTCGGATCGGAAAAGATGGAGGGAGTCGCGAAACAGATTCGTCGCAGTGCCGCGGCATTCCTTAGACAGGTGTCGCTCGTGACCGCACTCTTCGTGCTCATCGTCGCCGTTGTGCTCTATGTCTTCGTCGACTCTGACTTGGCGCGTTTGCAGCTGGGAGTGTGGGTGGAGCCGTACGCATCGGGAAGTTTTGCATTAGGCGCACTCTGTTCCATGGTCGCCGGATGGATTATCTGGTGTGCAACGACTACCGCTGGGGGACGGTCGGCGCAGGCAGCACGCACGAGTTTGGTGAAGGCACTGCGCATTGTCTTCCTCGGGGGAATCACCTCCGGCCTTGCGGTCGTGGGTCTCAGTATCCTCGGACTTACTGGCGCGATGTTTTTCCTTGTGGAGGTACAAGACGTCTCCGTCATCGATATTTTGCAGATGCTCATTGGGTTTTGCTTGGGTGCTGCAGTGGTAACGCTCTTCGCACGTGTCGGCGGGGGAATCTTCGCTCTCTCGGTAGATCTCGCAGGGACGAAAGCACAGGATGCGGAAAGTAGTGTGGAAGATCCGATGACGCTCATGAGTAGTGTGGGTAGTGGTGTGGGACAGTCGGTGGGCAGAGGAGCGGATCTCTTCGAGAGTTTCACTGCCGCGATCGTCGCGACCATGCTCATCGGTGTGACGACCGCATGGAGCGAATCTCCGGACTCTGCCATTCTCTTTCCGCTCTTCATCGTGGGGCTCGGCGTCGTCGCGAGCATCCTCTCGTCATTCTTTGTGCGTAGTAAACCTGGGACGAAAGAACTTTTTGCGGCACTGAAGGGTGGCACGTTCCTCTGCGCTGCGTTGGTTATCGTGGGGTCGTTCCTCTTCACGCAAAACTTACTCCCGGGAGATGTCGCTCTCGGTGTATTCCTGGCACTCGTCTCTGGACTCATTGTCGGACTGATTGTGGGGATGCTCTCGGAGTACCACACTTCGCCGAACTTTCAGCCTGTGCGTGATCTCGCGAAGACTGCGCGCGCCGGAGCAGGCTCCGTGATCGCTGGTGGACTCACGCTTGGTGCGCTCTCCACATTCTTGCCTGTGTTCTTCGTTCTCGTCGCGATCGCTGTCGCGTACATGAGCGCGGGACTCTATGGCATTGCGATCGCCGCGGTCGGCACGCTCTCCATGCTCGCATTCACCGTCGCTAGCCACGCCTTCGGTCCCATCGCGGAGAACGCGGGACGCGTGACCGAGCTCGCGAAGCTCCAGAAACAAGTGCGCTCCCGCACAGATATCCTCTCGGCTACCGGGGAAACCGCCGAAGGTATGGCAGGCAGCATCGCGATTGGTTCCAGCTTCCTCATCGTCCTCGCATTCTTCTCGGTGTTCCTCAGCATGACGTCACTCGAGACAGTTGATCTCACGAACCCGCTCATTCTCATCGGACTCTTCGTGGGTGGGGCTCTTCCGTTCCTCTTTTCCTCGATGACCGTCGACGCGGCGCTGCGACTTTCTGCACGTGTGCCAGAATGGAGCGCACGAAAATCGAAAGCATCAGACACTGTTTCTATGAGCCGTCGTACGCTCGATCTCGTGACGGGTGTTGCGCTCAAAGAAGCACTGCTCCCCGGACTCCTCGCTGCACTCGCTCCGGTTGCGGTCGGACTCACTCTTGGTACTGAAGCACTCGCCGCACTTCTCATTGGTGCACTTCTCTCGAGTGTCCTCACTTCCTTCTCCATGACGAATGCGGGCAGCGCATGGCAGAGCGCGAAGCGCTACATCCTCTCCGGGAATCTCGGAGGAAAGGGGAGTGATACCTACGCAGCAGCTTTGGCGAGCACCACAGTCGGCGGCGCACTCAAAGGAGTGGCCGGATCGTCGGTCTTGATCCTCCTGAGGTTCATGATGATCGTGTCGCTTCTCACCGTTGGGCTCTACACGCCGACGGGATTTTTGTTCTAGGAGACTTGCTCCTGGTGTATCCGTTTGAGAAGATAGCCCCCTTATGAAAGAGGGCGATCCACAATTCATGCGTCGGGCAATCGAACTCGCCGAAGAAGGAATGAACGGCAATTTTGGTGGTCCATTCGGCGCGGTCGTTGTGCGCAATGGAATTATTGTGAGCGAAGGATTTAATCGAGTGACTTCCACACCCGATCCCACAGCCCACGGAGAAACTGTCGCGATCCGTAAGGCGGCGCAGGAGCTCGGAGTTCCGTGGCTCGAAGGCTGCGATCTCTATACTTCCTGCGAGCCTTGTCCAAAATGCCTGGGCGAAGCGCTCTGGGCACACATTGAGAAAATTTACTACGCGGGAACACGTGCGGACGCTGCCGCGATCGGATTTGATGACGCGAGGTTCTACGAAATTTTTGATGTGAAGAAAGATCAGCGCATCATTCATCTTCATCGAATGATGCGAGACGAAGCGTGGGAAGTGATGCAGAAATGGCTCACAAAAAAAGATAAGGAGGAGTATTGAGTGGTGATTTTTGCACAGAACAAAAAATCTCCGGTCCAGTTTGTGGAGTCATAAATATATTATGATGACCGACTGGACCGGAGCGTATGACAGAAACAATTGCGTCTCCGTCGGGGCTATTGTCTTCCCCTGCTCCAAAGGTTCAAGCAAATTTACTTGTTATTATTCCCAAGCCAAAGGCTCCCGCGAGCTTGATTTCTCTTGCACTCAGGTAAATTTTCGGTAGGATACACGGCGGGCTCCTCCCCCGATGGAAGGATTGCCCAGTTTCTGTATGAATCCACGCCAACCCGTAGGCCGCTCGAAAGAGGATAGTATCCAAAAGGGGCGGTCGACCCGTTTTATCGTGGTGACGGGAGGGGTCTGTAGCAGCCTTGGGAAGGGCATCGCGATCGCGTCGATCGGGGCCATTATGAAGGCGTGTGGGTTCAAAGTGTTCGTCCAAAAGCTCGACCCGTACTTGAACGTGGATCCCGGAACCATGAGTCCGTTCCAGCATGGAGAGGTCTTCGTCACGGATGATGGGGCCGAGACGGATCTGGACCTCGGGCACTACGAGCGGTTCATCGATGAGCCGATGAGTAAGCTTTCGACAGTCACGACGGGACAGGTCTACCAGGCCGTGCTCGATCGCGAGCGCAAAGGAGACTTCCTCGGAGGAACCATCCAGGTCGTTCCGCACATCACGGACGAGATCAAGCGTCGTATGAACGAGGCCGCCGACAAGAGCGGCGCCGATATCATGATGCTCGAGATCGGGGGAACCGTTGGAGACATCGAGGGTCAGCCGTACCTGGAGGCGATTCGCCAGATGCGATCGGAACTGGGGCCAGAGCGCCTCTACCATATCCATCTCACGCTGCTTCCGTACTTGAAGGGAAGCAAAGAACTCAAAACGAAACCGACGCAGCACTCCATCGCGGAGCTCCGTCGTCATGGACTGCAGCCCGATATGATCCTCACACGTGCGGACTACAAGATCGCGCCGGAACTCCTCGAAAAAATCAGTCGCTTCACCGGTGTTGTCCGCGAGGCGGTGATCCCCGCAGAGACGATGCACTCCATTTACGATGTGCCGCTCGAGCTCCAGCACTACGGCATCGGGGCGATCATCGGAAAGGCACTCGGGTTTGGAGATCTGAAGCCCGATATGTCCGAGTGGGAGGAGGGAAAGAGACGTTTCGCTGCTGCGACGACAGATGTGCAGATCGCACTCGTCGGAAAGTACACCGATTTGGAAGATGCCTACTTGAGTGTGATCGAAGCGCTGAAATCCTCGGCAATTTTCCACAAGCGCAAAGTTGAAGTCGTCTGGATCGACTCGGAAAAACTGGATGCGGATGATCCAGCGGTCTGGAAACAATTGAAAGCCTGCAAAGGCATCGTGGTTCCCGGAGGGTTTGGCACGCGCGGGATAGAAGGGAAGATCAAAGCTGCGAAATATGCACGTGAGAATGATGTCCCGTACCTCGGGCTCTGTCTGGGTTCACAGATCCTTGCGATCGAGTTTGCCAGAGCGAAGCTGAAAGACCCTGAACTTACGAGTGAAGAGTTCGATGAAGAGGGGAAACTCCCGAAGTCGAAGTACGTCGTGGAGTTCCTCCCGGGTCAGACGAAGGGTCGTGCCAAAGGAGGCACGCTTCGTCTCGGTGTGTACCGTTGCAAACTAAAACCCGGCACGAAGGCGCGCGAAGCGTACGGAACGGAGGAGATTATGGAGCGTCACCGCCATCGCTATGAGTTCAATAATAAAATTCGTAAAGATTTGGAGGCAAAAGGCCTCGTCTTCTCGGGCGAGTGGCCGGAGACCGGACTCATGGAGATCGTCGAGGTGAAAGATCACCCGTTCATGGTGGGTTCACAGTTCCATCCGGAGTTCAAAAGTCGTCCGCACCGCCCGCATCCACTCTTCGCGGCGTTCATGAAGGCAGTCGTTGGGCGTTCCACGGGGAAGTAGAACGGATTTTTGTGTGAGGGAGAGAGAAAAATTGGCCGTTGGTCTTTTTCGATCATCGCGCTGATCCTGATCACTCGTTGGGCTTTACGCATGATCAATGCATGAAAGAATTTGTTGTATACATGCTTCGGTGCTCGAACGGGAGGTATTACGTCGGTATCACCGGCGATTTACCGCTCCGATTATTGCAGCATAGTGAAGGGTGGGATCGGGAGTGTTATACGTTCCGTAAAAGGCCAGTCACGTTAGTGTATTCAGCTGCGTTTCGAGAGGTGTTCGACGCAATTTCCTGGGAGAAACGACTCAAGCGATGGAATAGAAAAAAGAAAGAAGCTCTTATCGCGGGAGAATACGAAAAGTTGCCGATACTTTCGCAAAGAAAAACTCCATTTCAAAAGAAAAAACGGTGTCACCCTGAGGAGCCCCGCCCATCATCCTTCGAGACGCTCGGCACCTCGTGCCTCGCTCCTCAGGATGACACAGCGGGGCGTCTCGAAGGGTGGCATTGTTCATAGCGTGACTGCCTATTTGGCCGTCTCGAAGGATGATGCTCCTCAGGATGACACAGCGGGGCGTCTCGAAGGGTGGCATTGTTCATAGTGTGACCGCATTTGCCGCTTCGAAGGACGACGTGGC
>JAGVCI010000023.1 GCA_020059985.1 Candidatus Peribacterales bacterium
AAATTGCGCGATGAATACCGAGCCGATCAGCATAAACCACGAGATCGCAAAAATCGTGCAGCAGCAATGGGCAACCTTGGGCGTACACATCGAGATCCAACTTCCGGAGACGAGACAGGAATTCGAAGAGCTCCTCCTCGAACGCAACTACGATATTCTCCTCTTCGGACAATCCCTGCTCGATAACTTGGATAGCTATCCGTACTGGCACAGCTCCAATATCCAGCGCCTCTCCGGAGAGAAGAAAGACTTGAGACTGGATGCGTATAACCTGTCGCAGTACTCATCATTGGAGACAGACTCGCTCCTCGAGCGCATTCGCCAAACCTATGACCCAGAGGAACGCACGCAATCCCTCGAGGAACTCCGCGAGATCCTCAAGCGTGATGTGCCCGCGATCTTCCTCTACGCCCCGCTCTATACGTTCGCTTTTGAGCAGGACCTGCAGGGAATAGACCTCGGTGATCTCTCCATGCACTCCGATAGGTTCCTCACGCTCCATAAGTGGTTTACCAAGGAGGAACGCCGGTTTGTGCCAGGGAAAAGCTGGTGGTCGTTCCTGCCGTGGCTCTTCTCCAGTCGGTCCGCTACGTAAAAAGCCCTTGACACCCCTCGGTGTGATCCCTAGAATTTCGCGGCTTCGAATTTCGTATGGAAATCATTTTACTTCAAGACGTTCCCGGCATTGGTAAGAAAAACGACCTCCTTCTGGTCGGTGACGGCTTCGCGCTCAATTTCTTGCTTCCCCAGAATAAGGCTTTGGTCGCAACACCGACTGTGCGCCGCCGCTACGCTGAGCAAATCAAGCGCCGTGCGGAGGAGCGCGAGACGGAGAAGAAGCTCCGCGAGGGAACGGTTGGACTCCTCAAGGGCAAAGAAGTTCTCTTCGAACGCAAGATCACGAAGGCCGGTAGCCTCTACGCTGCGATCACAGCCAAGCACATCACGGAAGCGTTGAAGAAGCAGCACGGCATCGAGGTTGCAGAAACCGCGATTGATGCAGGTGAAGAGCCGATCAAGGAACTCGGATCGTTCGATGTGAAGCTCAAGGTTGGTGATGTCGAACAGCCGTTCACGGTGAAGGTCGTCGAGGAGAAATAATCCAAAGGAACAGAAGTCCCTGACGCGTCGGACATGCGTTTTTTTGCGTGTCTGTCATCTCTTACTACTTTTCCCCGAATGCGTAATACTATTTTCATGCGCCAGTAGCTCAGCCTGGTTAGAGCTCCGGACTTATAAACCGGCGGTCGGTGGTTCAAATCCCCCCTGGCGCACCAAAACTTAAAAGTCATCCGGATATTCTTCGGCACTCGTTTCGTGAGCAGACAAAATTTCCTTTGCATTACCACGCACATATTCGTAAAGAGCGTCAACAGCGTCATTCCATTCCGGAAGAAGTTCCATACTCTGTATTTTTCCCCTTACAGCATTCATGGAAGCATGACCAAGAGGCGTGTACGGTGAGGTGAAAGCTGTAGGAAGTGAGCAGTGATGTTTTTGCACTCTCCATGCAGCGTGATTTGCTGTTTGATCGAGCATGGAACGAATAACGGATTCTGGTGTGTGACCTGGGAGAGGAGAAATGCGCGTGCCTCTCACGAAAGAATCAATAATATCTTTTGGCCAATCCATGGTCTGAAATTAGCACAATTTTGTCTCTACTGCATTTTCTTGAGGAACTCCTCCGCCTCTTTCTTTGTCTTCACCTCTCCCTTCACCTGCGCGTCGTGAAGTTTTTGCAGGGCTTGCCCAACTTTCTCTCCTGGTTGAAGCCTAAGGATCTCCATCACGCGATCGCCGGAGAGTAGCGGTTTCTCCGGTGACGGACGTGCATCTAAGAAGTGATTGTAGTCATCGATAATTTTTTCATAGAGCGTGAAGTCCGATGGCGTGGAACCCGCACAGTCGAGCCAGAACACCTGGAGAAGTTCGGTGAACCACGGATGGTAGTACCAGTGCGCTTTGCGCTCGGGCGGCATCTCAAAGAACGAGCCCATCATCATGTGGTGTTTCACGAGCCAGCGAATTTTTTCTTTCCGTTTACTCGGACACTGCAGACGTTGAAGAATATCAGCGGCGATATCTGCGCCGACGGATGCGTGATCGTTGAAGTGAATGCGATCACCCTCGATGGTGAAGGTCTTCGGTTTTCCGATGTCGTGGAAGAGTCCCGCGAAACGCGTGTCTGCGTTGTGGTCGTCGGTAAAGGAGGCAATCACCTGTAAAAGGTGGTTCCACACATCACCTTCCTCATGCCAGTTTTTTGGCTGTCCGACGCCCTTACAGGCATGCAGCTCCGGGAGCAGGTGCTCCAGGATATCCGTCTCCCACATGTCTTCAAACGCGACCTGCGGCGCGGGTCCCATGAGAATTTTTTCCAATTCTTCAAACTGTCTGGAGCCCGAGAGAATGGTGATGAGCTTTGCGTTCTTATGGAGTGCTTTAAATGTTTCCGGGTGATACTGACCGCCGATGAGTGCGCGGAAGCGAATGACACGGAGTAATCGCAGTGCATCGTGTTGGATACGCACGTCCGGTTCTCCGATGATGCGAATCAATCTCTCATTCAAATCTTTCTCGCCACCAAACGGATCGAAGAGCTCACGCGAGATCGGGTTCCAGTAGAGCGCGTTGATCGTGATGTCGCGCCTCGCCGCATCATGCTCGCGATCGGTGAATGCCACGGACTCCGGATGTCGACCATTACTCACAACAGTTTCCTCACGAAACGTCGTCACTTCGAAGACGTGCCCACCGATGGAGACGATCACGACACCGAGGTGCGAAGCAGACTCATCACTTTTCTTAAAAAGCTTTGCGACATCTTTCGGGAGTGCATTCGTCGCGATGTCGATATCTTTCGGCACGATCCCCATCACCATGTCGCGCACGCATCCTCCGACCCACCACGCCTCGAAGCCCGCATCGTGCAGTGTTTCGCACACGCGGTACGCCTGTTCGCCCCGAGGAGCATGCAGAGCATCCGCTTCGATTTCTTTCGCGATCGGCATGTCCGCTACACTAGCAGGTGGTTTCCGCTTCCTCCATCTCTCCTCGCTTATGCTTCGCTTTGCAGTCGCCCTTCGACTGTGCTCAGGCCGACTCGTAGAATAGACCTCTCACCGATCTCTCCTCGCTTATGCTTCGCTTTGCAGTCGCCGGCGTCCCGCACTCCACTCCCAAACCCGGGGGAACGGTCGAGGGACTCATGCACGCGCACAAGCTCGGCATAAGAGCGATGGAGATGGAATGGGTGCAGAACGTGCCGAAGAACCCCGAGCGTATGGCGGAGATCCGCGAAACTGCGGAAGCTCTCGAGATGACGCTCACCGTGCACGCACCGTATTACGTCAATCTGAATACCCCAGAGAAACCGAAACTCGAAGCCAGCAAGCGCCGCATCCTCGATGCGCTCGCGATGGCTGAGCTCGCAGGCGCCTCTTCCGTCTGTGTCCACGCAGCATTTAATTTGGGAATGGACGAGAAGAGCGTCATGGAAAATATTCGTAATGCGACCGAGGACATCCTCAGCAAGAAAGCGAAACTTTTCCCGCATGTGAATCTGGCGTACGAGTCGATGGGAAAACCAACACAGTTCGGAACACTCGAAGAAGTCTTAAAGATCAGTAAAGAATTTGATATCTACCCGTGCATCGACCCGGCGCACATGCACGCGCGCACGAATGGAAAGTGGAACAGCGCGAAAGAGTGGGAGGAGATGCTCGATCTGTACGAGAAGTACCTTGGAAAGAAATCACTCAAGCAGATGCACATGCACTTCTCTGGCATCGAGTACACGGTGAAAGGAGAACGTCGGCATCTCCCGCTCGAGAAAAGTGATGCGAAGTGGAAAGATTTTTTGAAAGTCTTAAAGAAACGAAAAGTGGAAGGCGTCGTCGTGTGCGAATCGCCTATTCTCGAGAAAGACACGCTTCTCATGCAGAAAACGTTTGCAAAACTCTAAGAGAAATGGCCATCGATGCGAGATCGACAGCCATTTTCTAGCTTTGGGAAGCGGGGAATTAGGCGTTTCTATGGCATTTCCATGTTCGCATCGATCTGACACGAAGCTGCAACGCTGAACGCAGCGTTGGATTGAAAAGCAGAAGCGATACTACTTCCGTAACTTGCACGTCCATCGTTCCATCAATTTCACTGAACGTGAATGTGTAATCACATTCCTTCACAACCAAGAGATACGATCCGGCCGGTGTTTCGGCCGAACCAATCCCAAAAACTTCTGGGTGCCGATCGTAGTCGAATGGCACAGTATTAAATTTTCGGTCCCATCCTTGGACGAGATTGAGAGTTCCCATAGGAACCCATTCCCCATCTATGGGGATGAGAATCGTGAGGCTTTCCTCACCCTCCTCAAGTCGAAAATCTTCACTGAGCGCTGCTGCACTCGTACCCAAAAGCACAACTCCTGCAATCAAGATGTTTCTCATGGTGTTACTCCTTTCCTCTCCGCTTTCCCAAACATCTGGCTTCATTCATGGGGACAGATGACTGAGGAAGAACGATGACAACGATCAAGTACGGGAACGTACGCCCACTTCTTTCGTGACGCAAATACGCATCTTTGCTAGAGTCTCGGCAATCCCCTATTCACTCATGAATATCGCTATCAATGGATTTGGACGCATTGGCAGACAAGCCCTTCGGATCATCCTGGAGAAGCACCCAGAGCTCAAAGTGGTCCTCATCAATGACCTCACCGATGATGAGACACTCGCGCACCTCTTCCGGTTCGATAGTTCGTACGGCACGTTTCACGGCGCAGTCGCGGTGAAAGATGGCACACTCGTGATCGGGAAGCAGACGATTCACTCGATGGCGGAGAAAGATCCGGCGAAACTTCCGCACGGCGATCTGAAAGTGGATGTTGTTCTGGAGTGCACCGGCGTCTTCACGAAGCGTGATGCTGCGGCGACTCACCTCACAGCCGGTGCGAAGAAAGTGATTATCTCGGCGCCGTGCAAAGACAAAGCTGATGGGACTTTCTGTCTGGGTGTGAATGAAGAGAAATACGATCCGAAGACGATGGATGTGATCTCGAACGCATCGTGCACGACGAACTGCCTCGCGCCGATGGTGAAAGTACTCAATGATGCATTTGGTATCAAAGAAGGACTGATGACGACGATTCACAGTTACACGAACGATCAGAACCTGCTCGATCTCCCGCACAAAGATCTTCGCAGAGCGCGTGCTGCAGCAGTGAACATTGTCCCGACGAGTACGGGTGCCGCAAAAGCGATTGGACTTGTAGTGCCAGAGCTAGAAGGAAAACTCGATGGAATCGCGGTGCGTGTGCCGACCCCGACGGGAAGTTTGAATGATGTCACAGTCGTCACCGAGAAATCCGTCACAGCCGAAGCGATCAACGATGCGTTCAAGAAAGCCGCGAGCGGACGCATGAAAGGGATTCTCCGCATCGAGGAGCGCCCGATTGTGTCTCACGACATCGTCGGTGATCCGGCGAGTTGCATCCTCGATACCGAGCTCACGAATACACGCGGAACAAACCTTGCGAAGGTGTTTGGTTGGTACGACAACGAATGGGGCTACTCCAATCGCTTGGTTGAGCTCGCAAAATATATTGGAGAGAAACTCTAGGTCACGCTGCAAACCTCTTCCCCCTGCGGTCAGCCCAAGTTTTATTTTCTTCATCGTGAATCCTCTTTTTCTGATCGGCTTGAAAGATGGCCGCAAGCCTATGTTGAAGCTTTGCTCTGCCACTCTCAATTTCTCGGACTGCGTTGGAGGGAGCGTCCTTTGATGCTTCCTGAAGAATTCTTTCATACCGCTGATCCATTTCATCCAAGAGCTGCGTCACTTCCGGACTGTTTACGTAACCATCCATCTCGTCGTTTCCGAGAACCATCTCGAGCACTTCATTCAGACTTCGCCCCTTCTCAATGGGATCTTGTACTTGTGCTTGTGACTCCACGATGAGATCGTGTGCCGACTGTAATTGTTCATCTCGGTAATGTTGTTCCATAGGTGTTTGTGGAATGTTTAATTATATTATAACACTTTTTCTATTTATTGTGAATATTGAGCAATCTGTACTAAAACGCCGATTCAACAAGCAATATTGCTTCTCGCAAGAGAATTCAGGCCTAGGATTTCTGTATGTCCCTGGAATATCACTTGGATATTCAAGAGGAGGGCACCGAAAGAGATCCCCATGAACTCGTGTCATGGAGAGAGGGAGCCATCCTTGTCGGAGAAGCGGAGTATGCGAAGCTCTATGAAATGTACAACGCCGAAGGGAACTGCGGCGGAGTTCCATTGTCGATTATTCTGACTACGAAAAAGCGGCTTGATGAAGTGCACAACGCACATGCGCATCCGGCGAGATTGGAGTACCGGGAAATTTATCCAACTTCGCCTTCGACAACATCGTCACCGCCTTTCTTCGAACTTGAAGATGACGGATTGCCAGATGTTGTTCCGCCGCTGTCCCCAGCTCCCGCTCCGGTTCCACTCGCAGAGGCTGCGTAGATCGCCTTTCCGATTTCTTGAGCTTCGGTCGAGAGCGCTTCGGTCGCCTTCTTCAGTTCCTCTGCTGATGCGTTCTCTTTCTTGAGAAGGTCCTTGAGGTCGCCGATCTTCGTGTTGACCTTCTTCTTCAGATCTTCACTGATCTTCGCATCGTGCTCTCGCATTTGCTTCTCCATATTGAAGACCATGGCGTCGGCGTTGTTGCGCGCGTCGATCAGATCTTTCTTCTTCTTATCTTCCTCCGCGTGGATCTCCGCGTCTTTCTGCATTTTATCGATCTCTTCTTTCGAGAGTCCGGTCGAACCTTGGATCGTAATGTGCTGCTCCTTATTCGTGCCTTTATCCTTCGCCGTCACGTGGAGGATACCGTTCGTGTCGATATCGAACGCCACCTCGATCTGCGGCATACCTCGTGGAGCCGGAGGAAGGCCATCAAGAATAAAGCGACCGAGAGATTTGTTATCCGCCGCCATCTCGCGCTCTCCCTGGACGACGTGAATCTCTACGGAAGTCTGACTATCGGCTGCAGTCGAGAACACCTGGCTCTTCTTCGTCGGAATCTTCGTATTGCGCTCGATGAGCTTCGTTGCGACTCCACCGAGAGTTTCGAGACCCAGCGAAAGCGGCGTCACGTCGACAAGAGTGATGTCTTTATCGATATCTCCACCGAGCACGCCAGCCTGAATGGCAGCGCCAATCGCCACGACTTCATCCGGGTTCACGCCCTGGTGCGGATCTTTGCCGAAGAGTTCTTTCACCTTGGCGACGACTGCTGGCATGCGCGTCATTCCTCCGACGAGGACGACCTCGTGGATGTCGCTCTTCTTGATCTTCGCGTCTTTAATCGCCTGCTCGCAGGGACCCACGGTCTTCGCGATCAGTTCAGCGACGAGCGCTTCCAGCTTCGCACGTGAAAGTTTAAGTGTGAGATGCTTTGGTCCAGATGCATCCGCCGTGATGAACGGAAGATTGATCTCGGTCTCCGACGATGAGCTGAGCTCGATCTTCGCTTTCTCCGCAGCCTCTTTGAGGCGCTGAATCGCGATCTTGTCCTTACTGAGATCCACTCCCTGCTCTTTATTAAATTCCCAGAGGATCCAATCGATAATCGCTTGATCGAAGTCATCTCCACCAAGGTGCGTGTCACCATTCGTGGAGAGCACTTCGAAGACGCCGTCGGCCATCTCGAGTACCGAGACGTCGAACGTTCCTCCTCCAAGGTCGTAGACCACGATGGTGTGCTCTTTTCCTTTATCGAGTCCGTACGCGAGTGCAGCTGCAGTCGGCTCATTAATAATGCGGACGACCTCGAGTCCTGCGATCTGTCCTGCCTCTTTCGTCGCCTGTCTCTGCGAGTCGTCGAAGTACGCAGGAACCGTAATTACCGCTTTGGAAACGGTTGAACCCAAATACGCCTCCGCATCTTTCTTGAGTTTCTGGAGAACTTTCGCGCTCACTTCCTGGGGGAGCATTTCCTTTCCGTCGATCTCGATGACCGCGCGGTCCTCTTTTCCTTTCTTCACCGTGAAGGGCATCTGACTCGCCTCTTTCTTCACCTCTTCGAAGCGACGTCCGACGAAACGCTTCGCGGAGTAGACAGTATTCTTCGAATTCGTGACGGCCTGGCGCTTCGCAGAAACTCCCACGAGCACTTCATTGCCTTTGAACGCCACAACCGATGGGGTCGTCCGATTTCCCTCTGCATTGGGGATCACCACAGGCTCTCCGCCTTCGATGACCGCAACGCAGGAATTGGTTGTGCCGAGGTCGATTCCGATAATTTTGCTCATAGGTAAAGTGAAATTAGCACTCAAAAGTTTAGAGTGCTAACACGGGGCAGTCAAGCAACAACTCCTTTTACAGACAATATTCTGTATATTTTATCGGCTGTGGAAATTCGCACTTTTCCGTGTGCAATTTTTGCACCATGACCGCCAGTACATAGTTGCGCACCTCTGTGAGAGAGGCTTCCAATAGATGACAATCGAGCGACAGCACTGCGCTGTCAGGCACATTCTTCGCCACTAACCGCGAGGAGACATCAGATGCAATGCCTTGGAAATCCGCACTACTTGCGGACGCCTGAAGGACTTCAAAAAGCTGTTTATCCACATCGTCTCGATTTGTTGCTACCACGCGGGAAATAAATTGGAAAATGCATTCTGCGACAAAGAATGTCTGAACTCGAACATGCAGCCGCATAGCATCGCAAGGATTGGTGCTCCTGCTTTTTCTCAGGAGAAAGTCATCCAACTCGTGCTCGTATTTCCTTGCTTCCTCGGAAACAAATTCTAGGCTGAGGTTTTGTGGTGCATGTGTACCCATAGGAGCTTAGGGGGTTCCGGTTTCCGTCGATTCTTCATCGGCGTCGAAGATCTTACTCTCAATAAACCTCCGCGCCCTCACCATCATCTGATGAGGCTTCAGTAGTTGCGGTGAGCCAGGAATGTATTTCCCTTGTTGAAAATTATTATAAATTTCTTCGGCCACATCGAACGTCGCGGGGTCGCGCAGCGCATGGTACGTCGCAGTCACCACCCGTTCGTAGTCGTTTTTGTAGTCCGCCTCAGCCGCAGCAAACAGTTTTTGGAGAAGTGTATGTGTAAGCACAACGTTCATTACCGCACACTGATGCTTCACTATTTTCGCACGCTCCAAGCGGTATTTTTCCAACCCTCCGAAATCTGATCTGTCCTGCGCATTGGAAAAATTCCTCTCCGCGAGGATCAATTGATCTGTGAGAACTTCGCATGCACGCTCCCCCTTCAAAATCCCTTGGTTCATTTCCCGCGCGATGGAATACATCTGCTGCTCGGACATACTAGAGGCCGGAAAGCGAAAGAGGCGGATTTCCGATCGTCGCATCGACTCTATCAGGAATCATCGCACAGAGATTTCTCTTCGCTTCCGAACGCGCAAGTGCCACCACAACGTGTGGTGCAGGGATGCGATCTGGCATCAGCATGCTCCCCATTTCGTCGCGCAGATCGTCAATAAGGGAGAGCACCATCTTCTCGCACAGAAATTCCCGGTCGCGCAGATCGCGGAACGCGAGCTCGAGAAGCTGTTCATCCGTTTTTCTGTACGTTTGGTTCTCGCGCTCCCCGTGGCGCTCCATGAGTGAGCGAATAAGACACTGGTGCAAAAACTCCAGGAGCCGTACGTACTGTTCCTCGGCGTTATCGTCTTGTTCGCGCTTCGCTTCCTTCATCAACGGAAAATTATTCTCCCTGTACGCTTTGGCGTAGACGGTGCTCGCATCGTCTAGTTCAGCCCCTCGCTGAATGGCATACCAGTAGGCGCCGCCGACCTGTGCGTTCAGGTCGTAGTAGTACCCCAGTTCTTGCGGTCCATGCACCGGCATAAAGTGGCACATTCTATCGTCAGAGAGCCAAAAATCAATATACTTCTCTCATGTTCTTAGACGAAGCCACCATTAGCGTCACCGGCGGAAACGGCGGGCCAGGATGCGTCGGCTGGCGCCGGGAGAAGTACATCCCGAAGGGCGGACCGGACGGCGGAGACGGCGGACGTGGCGGCAACGTGATCCTCGTGGCAGACGAGAATACCGACACGTTGAGCGATTTCGCAGCAAAGAAGCGCTTCGCGGCCGAGAGCGGACAGCACGGCATGGGACAGAAGTGTAACGGCCATGGCGGAGCTGATTTGATCCTTCGCACGCCTCCGGGAACGGTCGTGACCGACGAGGAGACGAAAGAAGTCATCGCCGATCTGCAGGCGCACGGTGATCAGGTGATCCTCGCGCACGGCGGCCGCGGCGGTTACGGCAACGCGCACTTCACGTCGTCGACTCGGCAGAAGCCGGACTTCGCGGAACTCGGGGAACCTGGGGAAGCGAAAAAAGTGAAACTGGAACTGAAGCTCGTCGCTGACGTCGGCATCATCGGGTACCCGAGTGTGGGAAAATCCACACTCATCTCTGTGATCAGTTCGGCGAAGCCAAAGATCGCGGCGTACCACTTCACCACACTCGTCCCGAACCTCGGTGTCGTCGCCGTGAGTGATCGTCGGTTCATCGTATGCGATGTTCCGGGACTCATCGAAGGAGCGAGTGAAGGGAAAGGACTCGGGATCGAGTTCCTCCGTCACATCGAGCGGTGCGGAATCCTCGTGCACCTCCTCGACCTCAGTCACGCACTCGAGGGAGACGGTGCCAACGTCGATATCCTCGTGAAGGACTACAAAGCGATCCGCAAAGAACTCGAGCTCTACTCCCCTGCTCTCGCGGAGAAGAAGGAACTGATCGTCCTCAATAAAATTGATCTCCTCCCGCCAGAGAAAATGGCCGAGGTCGAGAAAGCGATCGCGAAGAAGAAAATAAAACTCTTCGCTTCCATTTCCGCGGCGACGACGAAGGGAACGGCAGAACTCACGAAGTCACTCTTACCACTGATCCTGAAAGAGCGTGAGAAGCGCGAGAAGAAAGTTTCATCCGATGAGACGCTCATCCCGGTCCTAGAACCGCAGAAGGCGGAGCACTTGATGGGCGCGTACAAGATCACGAAAGGAAAAGATGGTTCGATCATCGTGAAGGGCAAACGACTGGAACAGTTCACCGCAATGACGAATTTTTCGAGTGATGGTGGAACGCGCAGATTCATCGATGTGCTGGAGCGCATAGGACTACACAGGGCGTTGCAGCGTGAACGCGGGGAGGGCGATACCCCCGTTTTTATCGGCAAGATTCGTGTGGATCAGCACTTGTAGATTCCGTACAATCTGCCCGCTCGTGGGGCTGTAGCTCAGCTGATAGAGCGCCGCATTCGCATTGCGGAGGCCAGGGGTTTAAATCCCCTCAGCTCCACCAATGTTCTTCTGTTCACTCACACATCTGATACGATAACCACAACGTGGCCCGGTAGCTCAGTTGGTAGAGCACTCGCCTGAAGAGCGAGGTGTCACCAGTTCGATCCTGGTCTGGGCCACCATCAGAATGTTTCTATCCACCGTCTGTTAATTTCAACATTCTCCAAGAGTGACTCAATGGACGCCCACTCGTTTGCTCCGTGTAGGTTGCCACCCACCGGACCATGGAGAAAAGCAGGAATTTCATGAGCTGCGAAATGCCGCGCATCTGTCGCTCCATGTTCCCGACCGATAGGAACAGGCTTTTTCGTCACATCCTCCGCAATAGCTTTGTACTGTTGAATGACCGAATGGAGAGGATCAGTCTTCAGCGGAAGCGCTTTCTGAAAGACCTCCAACGTGCACCCCGCAGGCAGAACTTTCTGAACCTCAGCGAGCGCCTCTTCTGCAGAGGTATATTTTTCTGGCGGGTACCGAATATCGATCCGACACGTCGCTTCGTCCGGAATTTTATTCTGCGCATCCGTGCCCTTGAGCATGGTCGGTGAAACGGTCATCTGCCAGTCTTCAAATGTTCCGGCCGGAAAACGAGACTCGAGTGCCGTGATCGCTTTCGAAAGAAGGAAGAGCGGATTCTTCCCCTCCCACGGAGCGGCAGCGTGAGAGCCGAG
>JAGVCI010000074.1 GCA_020059985.1 Candidatus Peribacterales bacterium
CTCGGAATAGTGCGAGATGGAACCGCGGAGCGTAAAGCCATCCTTTGCGGTAAGGCTATAAACCTGTGCTCCTTGGAAGGTTGGCGAGCCGTACGCGCTGCCGTCGTTTTGCTTCTTCTGTTCGGGTGTGAGCGTATGAATCGTCACCGGGAAGGAGAGGAGGTTTCGGTCCTTCTCGAAGAGCAGCGCTTTGTGGTTATACAGAAGGGGACTATCGGTACCGCGATCACCGATCGTCATTTTGTGGAGCTCCTTGGGGTTACTCACATCGGAGACATCGAAGAGCGCGACCTTGATTCCCTGGTACCACGCGAAGTTCGGATCCTTGGCATCAAGAGCGTCCTTGCCGAACCCGATCAGGTGATCTTCGTCGTACGGGTGCAGGTAGGTGGAGTAACCGGGGATCTTCAATTTGCCGAGGATCTTCGGGTTACGGGCATCGGAGGTATCGATCACGAAGAGCGGATCAATGTTCTTGAAGGTGACCATGTACGCGCGATCGCCGATGAAGCGCACCGAGTAGATTTGCTCACCTGGAGCGATATCTTCGATTTTGCCGACGGTATCGAGCGCCGCGTTCATCACGTAGAGATTGTTCGATGCAAGTGTTTCCGTTTCCCACGTGTAACCATCGGTCGTTGCGATGCGGAACTGTGATCCATGTTCATCCATCGAGAACTGATTCAGGATGCGTCCCGGGACCGAACCCTCTGCCTTCAGGTCTACACCAGAATCGGTAAAGGCGAACCGGAAGAGGTTGGTTGTCTCGCGGGGCCCCTTGTTTTGGGCGCCATCCCAGAGATAGTTGTACTGGGACGTCGCGACGTAGAGGTTTTCGATCGATGCGTAGATGTTCTGCGCGCTGCCAACGACCACTTCACTCGAAACATCTTCGGTCTTGTCCCTGAGCGGCACAACGCCGACCGTGAGGTATTCGGGGGTCGGCACATGCGGCAGGATCGCGATCTTGGAGCACGGTGCGACCGACATCTCGGCATCTCCGCGTGCGGAATCCGAGAAGGACGGGACCACGTCTGCCTCTTTGACGTTATCGAGCGGAATGGGACGACCCCAATACTGGAACGGTTGATTCACGACCATGTAGAGCTTATCTCCGATGCGCCTGGAGGAATTGAGAGATCCGTCGAAGGAGACTCGGCGCGAAATCTCGGGGTCAGCTCTATCTGAGATGTCGTAGATGCGGACTTCGGACTTGCTACTGCCGTAGTAGCCGGGCCAGACGCTATCTGCGGCCATGCGCTTTTCCAGGATAGTTGGTTGACCTTGAATCCAGCGGCTCCCGATCACTGCGAGCATGTCTCCATCGACGTAGAGTTCGCTCGGGGTGAAGTTGTCTTCGGAAAAATCGATGGAGCTTGCCTCCTGTAAGTCCGTACCATCAGCCCGGACGATCATTACTGACTGTCCGCGCACCACGTAGAGATGCGTACCGTCGGTTTTGACGATGTCTGCTTCGTCGACACCTTCCACCTGGACGTTCGTCTGCGAGTAGTCGCCCGATATCCCTCCTCCGGTTTGAGGTACGGCCTTTGCGCCGGACTCTGCACCGTCATTTGCCATCGGGAAGGCCATATCGCTGTCGCGTCCGTAGTACATGTCCATGCTCCGTCCCGCCTCCGAGGCGAACGCGGCGAGATCCGCGCAGGAGGTCGCGGTCTGCACATCATCCGATGCAAAGTTCACCGTTGCCTCGGGATACTTCACATTCAGGTATCCCTTTGTGGGTCGATCAGTCCGGTTTTCGGTCAGGCGCCAAATCATCTCCGCCATTTCTCCGCGTGTGAGCGGTTGGTCTAGGCTGTCGATACTCGTCGGAATACCCTTTGAGCTTTCGATCGCCCGAGCGTACGGCTCATACCAATCGGGCGAGTACATGTCGATCTGTTGGTCGAAGGCAAGCGACAAAATTTTCGTCGCTTCCACGAAGTTCACCTCTTTCTCCGGATGGAAGAGGCCGCTCGGGTACCCCGAGACGATTCCTTCTTCTTTAGCGCCGCAAACGTATCTGGAAAACCAGTCCGACGTTTGCACGTCCGGGAAGCAGCTCGAAGCCGAGGCGGTTGTCTTGCCGCGGCTCTCCAGAACGATCTTCAAAAATTCCGCACGATTGATTGTCGCATTCGGCTTGAAGCTGCCATCGGCGTAGCCGTCGACGACGTTGCCCTGCTCGAGAGCTTCGATCGCGGTCGAAAAATCCGATCCCGATGAGACGTCGCTGAAAGCGATCGTCTGTAGCGGCAAGAAAGACGATGCCATGCTCGCGAGCACGCTCGCGGCAGTCGTCATCCGAAAAGTGGTGCGTTCCATAAGAAGGGAGAGGGGAAGAGTGTCACCTGTATCTACGGACAGGCGGGCCGAAGGTTACAGGTCTTGAGTAACGAGCTGGAGAATGAGGGCAGCAACGTCGTCTTTCTCGTCGCTCGTATCAATCACGTGCATGGATGCATCTGCTGCTGCCAACCGCGCATAGGATCGATGGACTCTTTCTTGGAGTCCGCTTTCTTCCATACTGTCCTGTGAAGGGCGTTTTGCGAGTCGCTTGAGTGAAACCGAAAGAGGAGGAAGAAGCAGCAATTGAAGATCTGGTTTCACAAAGGGTTCATTCAGCTGTGTGAGCCACGCGGGGTTCAATCCCTGTGCTTCTCCGTAGGCGATGGTGGAAAGAGCATAGCGATCGCAGATGACAGTTTTACCAGCATTCAAAGCAGGTAAAATGTCCAGACGGACGTGAGCGGCTCGATCTGCGCAAAAAAGCAGTTGCAACGCATCCGGCGGCAGCATTCCCTCGCGTAGGAACTCCCGTATGCGGCTCCCGACAGGGCCGTTTGTGGGTTCCGCAGTCAGCAGGACCTCGATTCCTCTGGAAAGAAGAGTCTCGGCAAGCCTTTTACAGTGATGCGTCGTACCGCTGCCATCAGGCCCTTCGAGCACGATAAAGCGTCCAGACATACTCGGAATAGTACCGAGTTTCTGCTATAATGATACGATATTTCTACCTATACGCATTCGATGATGGTCGAAGCATCTGCCGCCGATAGTGATCTAAAAACGCTCGTGCTGAGGATGTTTCTTCCTTGGTATGTGTGGCAGCGTCCTCGGGAGATCATACGGGACTACTTCTCGTATGTGGGCGCGATGATGGAAGTCTTCTCGTTCGCGTTCCTACTGAAGACGCTTCTTTCTCCCTGGAAGGCCATTCAGGATTCCGCACCGCAAAAAGGATTTAATTTGGAACGCTGGATGGAATCGATGGCTCTCAACATGACGACTCGCATGATTGGCATGATCATTCGACTCCTCACCATTCTGACGGGAATCGTCGTGCAGGTGGCGCTGCTGATCGGATTCGCGACGTATCTTGCATTCTGGTTTGCGTTCCCGGTACTCCTCGTACTTGTTCCTGTGCTTTTCTTTCGGTAAATGCCGCAGACACTCGCTCTCACCGGCACGAAGGCATTCGCAGCTGGGCTCATGCGCAGGATTTTTTTTCACGCGTTTTCCTTTGGTTTGTACACGCTCGCCCTCTTACCGTTCATATGGACGTTCGTTACCAAAGGGGATGCCCTGCCGCTACTCGTGAGCTTGCTTCTCCTCGCGTTTTTCCTGCACGTGGTTCATCTCTTCCTCCACGAGAAGTTCGAAAGTGATACGCGACCGCTTGGCGCCGGAGAAAGTATCGCAGCTTCGATGTCGCACGAACTGCTGAAGAGACTCTGGAACAAAAAAGTCATCAAAGCGTCGGATATTCTTACGGCTGCCGTCGAAACGGGGCGCGGCAAGTTCCTGCTGCAGGAAATGGGATTGGACGCGAAGACGGTTCTCTCCCGCTGCATCAGCTCGGTCGATCTCGTTGAACCAGCCGGTTTTCTCCGCGATGGGGTCAGCAGGCTTGCTGCGTACGGCGAAACGCGCGTCGATGCCAATCTCGTTCTCGCGCTCTTCTTCGAGTACGTCCCCGCATGCACATCGCTTCTGCAAGAAGTTGATCTCTCTCCGGAAGACGTACCCGGTCTCCTCAAGTGGGAAACAATCCACCATCATTTTAAACAGAAGAACCATTCTTGGAGTGCCGAGCATCTTCGCCGCTCAGGCGCGATCGGTAGGTCTTGGGTCATGGGTTACACGTCCGCCCTCGACGAACTGACGGTGGATCTCGGCGAGGAGAGCGAACTTGCCGGTGAGCGCACCGTGATCGTCCATCGCCCGCAAATCGAAGACACCATGCGCGTGCTCTCTCGCGCAACCCAGCGCAACATCCTCTTCGTGGGGCCGTCCGGTGTAGGGAAACGGACGCTCGTCTCGAACCTCGCACACACCCTCCGCGATATCGAGCGTGCAAAACATCTGCCCTACACGCGCGTGCTGCAAGTCCGTACGGAGCGCCTGCTCTCCGGCGTCAAAGATCCTGACGCCTTTCTGCTCAAGGCAATTGCTGCCGCTCAGGAAGCGGGAAAGTTCGTCCTCGTCTTTAAGGACTTGGCACTCTTCTTACATTCCGCAAGTCCCACGCTTAAGAACGTGTTCATGCGCTGCTTGGAATCCAAAAACTTCGCCGTTATCGGCATCGCAGCGGCAGAGGAGTATCACGGTGTGATTAAAATTGACCCGTCTCTCGATAGTCAGTTTGAGAAGATTGAAATCCCCGATACCGCCGATGATGAAACGTTCGATGTCCTCATGGCGCACTATTTCCATCTCGCGAAGAAAACCCATATCCAAATGACGTACAAGGCGCTTAAGTCCATTCTGGAACTCAGCAAGCGCTACCTCGCCAACAAGGGCGGATTCCCGGGCAAGGCGCTTGCAGTCATGGATGATGCTGTGATGCGAGCCAAGGAACAGGGCGACAAGTTTGTCCGCGAGGATCACGTTCGCGAGGTGGTGAGCCTAAAGGGCAAAGTGAACGTGCAGAGGGTTTCGGAAGGTGAAAAGGAGCGTCTGCTCACGCTCGAAGATACGCTCAAGAACAAGATCATCGGGCAGGATGCTGCCGTCCGCGCGGTCGTGAGTTCGCTCAAACGCGCTCGTCTTGATCTTGGCGAGCGCAAAAAGCCGATCGGGACTTTCCTCTTCCTCGGTCCCACGGGTGTAGGTAAAACGCAGACCGCCAAAGTGCTCGCGCAGGAATACTTTGGATCCGCAGATGCGATGGTGCGCCTCGACATGAACGAGTTCAGCCACGAAGATTCACTCTTCGGGATCATCGGAGGAGGTCCCTCCGGTAGCAAAGAAGGATTTCTCTCGCAACGCGTCCAGGACAAACCTTTCTCGTTGATTCTCCTCGATGAGATCGAGAAGGCTCATAAAACCGTTCTTAACCTGTTCCTGCAGATCCTTGACGAAGGATTCCTCAACGACAATCGAGGAGTCCGCACCGACTTTCGCAACACCATCATCATTGCGACCAGTAACGCCGGTGCGCTGTTCCTGCGAGACTTCCTCAAGGCCAATCCGCAGTTCGAGAAGGACCTCTTTAAGACGCAGCTGATCGAGACAATTCTAAAAGATCGGCTCTTCACGCCGGAGTTCATCAACCGCTTCGACGAAGTGGTGGTGTTCTATCCGCTCGCCAAGGAACATGCGATGACGGTCGGTGGGCTCATGGTTCAAGACATCGTCTCGGAGGTGCAGCGTAAGCGCGGCATCACCGTCACCGTGGAACCGGATGTTCTCGCGGAACTTGTGAATCGCGGATACAGCGGAGACTTTGGAGCGCGAGAGATGCGCCGGACGATTGCCGATAAGGTGGAAGACTTCCTCGCGGACCATTTCCTGCGGACCGAAGTGAAGCGCGGCGACACGATTGTGATCAATATGGCGAATATGAAGTGGTAATGGCGCTTGACGGAGCCAAAAACAGGTGTAACATTTCGCTGTCACATGGAATTCCGCCCATCGATTTCGGCTCAGCATCATCCAGTCGCCCTGTAAGCGCGACGGGATAGTGTTGTAAGTCGATTCATCTCCCACCTCGCGCTTGCGGGGCGCTTTGCGTGCGCCCTGTTTTTTGCGATTCCCACTTCTTCCCCCCTTACCCATGTTGGAAAAGCAGTATGCGGACACAACGATCCGCGAAACACAGCAAAGGCTTACCGACGGCACGTTGGTCGATTTCAAGCCAGAACGTCCTCTGGTTACTCCCGAAAATATTTGGGACCAGCTCACGGACGAGCAGCGGGTCATGCAATGGACCAGACGATGGGCCGGACGTGTCACTCGATCCAAGACAGGCTTAACCGATGAAGACATGCTCCGAATACTGAATGACGGAATATCAGCTGATGATGCTCGGGGCATCGTTCTGCTATGGAACGCGTCGAAATGTAACGACAGTAACCCGACACGTGCGCAGCTCATCAATCGGGTGATGGAATCTTCGGAACGTGGCGAGACGCTGGAATTCTGTTTGAGCCAATGCATTGATAAGAAGCCGGAATCTCGCATGGCCAAGCTGCGATATTTGCTCCGCGGCGAGCGCGTACCCGTGCGTTCATTTATTACAGGCTTGGATAAGAAGGGATGGTCGCCATTTCGTGAGGCTTTAGCCGCTTTCCCGGATCGATCAACGGGCATGCTGTATCTGGGTGATATGGATTGGTTTGGTCTCGATTGCTGCGACCGTTGGATCGACGAAGAGGGACTGAGCATCTTCCGTCAGGAGATAACAGAGGTACAGTACAAGACTCAAAAGGAGGCCAACGAGTTTTTCGGTGAAGGTAAAGTTGCGGTACGTCTATGGTCCGAAGATTATTCTTTGGATCTCGTACGCCAAGAATACGAGCGTGCTCGAACGAACGAGTCGTGGCGGACCGATGACTTTATGAAGACCAGCAGGTATCCCTATATGAATCAATGGGGTTATCCCGCGCTTGCGAAGGAGCTCGATGTGAATCGCGAGCAACTACGCTCGTTCATCGATGATGATATCATCAGAACAGCTGCACAGTATCGTGTCGAAGCAAACGTTCTCCGCGCGAAGAACGGCATCCAGTGTTGGGCGGAAACAGTAGGATCTCTTCAATGGCCATTGGAAATTTCGAATTATGACCGCAACGGTTTGCCTCCTACACTCATCCTCGCATGAAGCAATTTCTTCTCCCAGAGCGCCCCTGGGTTGGCATCATTAGTCCGTCTTATCCCGTCGCAGAGCGAAGAGAGACAATCAGTCGCGCTATTGCGTCCTTGGAATCGTTGGGATGCGAGGTCGTAAGGAGTTCGACGTTGCTCGGATCCGCTGGATATCGGTCCGGTTCTATCAATGAACGCTCTCTTGATCTGAACGGATTTCTGCGTGATCCGACGATCGATCTCATCATCTGTTCCACGGGAGGATTCAACAGTAACGAGCTTCTCGAGTCGGTGGATCTCCGGGCAGCGAAGGAATCGAAAGCCTGTCTTGTGGGATACAGCGACGTGACAGCCCTCACGCTGGGGCTTCGAACAATTTCGGGCATGCAGACTGTGCATGGCCCCATGCTCGTCGATATCGATCAGGACCCGAATTGTTTTGTCAGGTTATTCGAAGCCCTGAGGGAAAAACAAGATGTAACTCTTCCAGACGAAGTGTGGGATTCCAAAGATAGGAGAAGAACATATCCGGGACTGCGAGCACTCTCGAAGAAACTTCCGCGGTGCAGCGGAACGATCGTCGCTGGCAACCTGAGCACCTTCAATTTATTACTCGGCACTCCGTACCAACCATCGGTTGATGGAGTTGTGTTGTTTCTGGAATATGACCTGGAAGAGAGGAATGCATTCCCAAGTCTCCAGCGATTACTCTGGCAAGTAAGGCAGGCGGGAATGTTCAAAGACATTAATGGACTTGTTTTTGGGATTTTGCAGGAAGCTGTCGCCAAAGAGGAGACGTCCGATTGGGATCTCTCTTCGCTTCTCGCAGAAGTCACAGACTCTTTTGATTTTCCGGTCTTGTTCGACGCGCCTTTCGGTCACGTGCATCCCTCCTGGATTCTTCCAAACGGTTTAGAGGTCCAACTAAAAACGGACGGAGGGCGTCCGTCCGTTTCGATGGCAGGCAGTTGATCATCAATCCTTCTTCCTCCCCATCATCCCGTCCAGCGACCAGCAGCCCGCACCTCCAAG
>JAGVCI010000064.1 GCA_020059985.1 Candidatus Peribacterales bacterium
CGTGCACGCGGCGGAGAAGTGGTGTCGTTTCTCATCGGACTGCTCGCCATTCTCTGGGTCACGAGCGTTCTCGTTGGTGGATTTGTCTATGGACTCGGAGCACTGGGGATCTTCCTCGCGCTCGTGTTCGGACATCTGCAGGTCGCGTTCTCCGTGGCGTTCCTTCTGGGACACTGGAGCGCGCTCGAAAAAAAGAAATAAAAAAACCCCGCGGCTTGCGCGGGGTTTTATTTTTTATAATTTCTTACTCACCTTTTTCGAGCTGAGCCATAAGTTTTTTCACCTCTGGATCTTGCTCGATGGCCTTGATCATATCGGTATCTGGTGTCACTGCCGGTGCTGCAAATTTTTCCATATTCTCTGCGTCCATAGAAACGGGGGAAAGAAACAAGAACATCTTGAGTCTACGACTCTCAAGGCGAGAAGCAACCATTCGCCCGGCCAAAGGCTCAGGCCTTTACTTTTTCGCTCTCCAAAGCGATCTTCACGATCTTCCCGAATTCATCGGGCTTGATGGAAGCGCCTCCCACGAGGGCGCCGTCGATGTCTGGTTCTGCGAGGAAACCCTCTGCATTCGCGGCCGTCACCGATCCTCCATAGAGGATGCGCGTCGCGTCCTGTCGATCTTTCGGAAGATGCGAACGAATGAAGGCGTGGATCTCCTCGGCTTCCGCGGGAGTCGGAGTCTTTCCTGTCCCAATCGCCCAGATGGGTTCGTAGGCGATCACGATCTCGGACTCGAGTGGTAATGCCTTCAATTGTTTTGTGAGCACAACTTTCGTTTTCTTCGCGTCTCTCTCCTCTGCAGTCTCACCGATACAGATGAGAGGATGGAGCTTCGCCTCCAGTGCCGCGATCGCTTGCTCCGCAACATCTGCATCTGTTTCTTTGTGCTCTCTGCGATGTTCCGAGTGCCCGCACATGACCGTGCGTGCTCCGATTCCTGCAATCATCGACATGCTTGCATCGCCGGTGTGGGCCCCGTTCTCTTGGCTCGATGCATACTGCGCTCCGGCGAAAAGCTCCGCTTTCACGGCATCCTTGAGATCCAATAGTGAGGGATACACCCACACATCCACCGCACTATGCGACCGATACGGCGAATCGGCGCCGAATGCGCCAGCGGGGGCTGGGTTCATCTTCCAGTTCGCGCCGATGAGAAGCGTACGTGACACGTGGAAAGTCTAACATGAACTCGCAGCAGAGCGATGTATACTGCGGTCATGAAGCCTCCTGCCAAAGTCGTCCTCGCCACCGATCATGCGGGTTTCGCGCTGAAAGAGGCAGTGAAGGCGCACCTCACGAAGAAAGGGATCGATGTCGTGGATAGCGGGACATTTTCTGAAGAGCCCGTGGATTACCCGGCGATCATTCGCAAAGGATGCGGTGCCGTTCTCGAGTACTCCGCGATGGGGGTCATCTTCGGCGGCAGCGGGATCGGGGAGTCCATCGCAGCAAACAAAGTCCGCGGCATCCGCGCAGCGCGGTGCTCCACACCCGAGGACGCGAAGCTCTGTCGGGCTCATAACGACGCGAATGTCCTGAGCCTGGGCGGAAGAACTGTGGATCCCAAAATAGCCCTCGAAATGGTCGATATCTTCCTCACGACGGATTTCGAGGGTGGGAGGCACCAGAAACGCATCGATGATTTAGAATCCGAGATGTGCCAATGAGCTCAGAGAATATCCTCATAGCGCCCTCCATCTTGTCTGCAGATCTCTCTCGTTTGCAGGAGGAAATTGCGAGCGTCGAGAAGGACGCGGATTGGCTGCAGGTGGATGTCATGGACGGACACTTCGTACCGAACCTGAGCTTTGGAGCGCCACTCCTGAAGGGTATACAGACCAAGCTCCCCTTGGATATTCACCTGATGGTGGAAAACCCCGAGGACCGGATAGAGGAGTTCCTCGCCCTCCACGTGCATCACATTTCCTTCCACGCGGAAGCTATCCCGGATACTGCGTCGCGCCTCGCACTCTTCCAGGCTATTCGCGATGGGGGAGCGACCGCCGGGATCGCCATCAACCCCGAGACCCCGCTCGAGGCTGTCTCCGATGTCATCGACAAGACCGATCTCCTCCTCATCATGTCGGTGCACCCGGGGTTCGGCGGACAGGGGTTCATCGAAGATGTTCTTTCCAAGGTCCGCTCGGCACGCAGCGCCCACCCCTTCCTCATGATCCAGATGGACGGAGGAGTCGACGAAAAAACAGCCCCCCTCTGCCGGGAGGCAGGGGCGAATAACCTGGTCTCCGGGAGCTACATTTTCTCCTCCAAGGACCGGGCGAAGGCTATCCGTACTCTGCGGGGGGAATGAGGTCTCGGGCCCTCCTTTTCGGGGCTTTTTTGGTCCTTTTTTCGTGCTCACCGCAAGGCTCATCCCCCCAGATAGAGCTTTCTCTGATCGGCCCAGAGAGCCAAAATATTGTGGTCAATGTCGAAATTGCCGATGATCCTGGGGCGCGAGCCCGGGGGCTCATGTCTCGGACTGCTCTTGGGGCCGAGGAAGGGATGCTCTTCGTCTTTGAGGAGGAAAAACCGCTCGCTTTCTGGATGAAAAACACCCTCATCCCGCTCGATGTTCTGTACTTCAATACTGAGGGTTGGTTCGTCTCGGTCGACACTATGCCCCCCTGCACAAAGGACCCTTGCCCGCAGTATCCGTCCGCGGGGCCGGCTCGCTACGCCCTCGAAATGAATGCCGGGTGGGCGGAGGCACACGACGTCGGGACCGGATGGAAGATCGAGTTGGAACGATGAAGAGGATTGAGAGGCTGAAAAGGACTGAGAAGAATTCTCCTCTAAAACCTCTCTAGCTTCTACAGCCTCTCAATCCTTGTACGGCGCGAGATTTTTTTCGATTCTCTCTGCAACGTTCACTTCTTTCGGAGGGACAAATGTTTCACCGGTAATCCGCTCAAAGAGATCGATGTATTTGAGGGCAAGATCGAGCCGTACATCGTCCGTGATTTCGGGCCGTTTGCCGCCATACTCAAACCCTTCGCTCCGTAGCCAGAGGCGGAAGAACTCTTTATCCAGCATGTCTGGTTCCTTGCCGGCAGCCAGTCGCTCGTCGTAGGTACCTGCAATCCAGTAGCGCGAAGAATCGGGAGTGTGAATCTCGTCGGCGAGTGTGAGTGTGCCGTCGGCGTCGAACCCCATCTCGTACTTCGTATCGACCAAGATGAGCCCTCGCTTTGCGGCCAATTCCTGCCCACGACGAAAGACTTTAAGAGCCTTTTCTTGAACCTCTTCCCATTGGGAGGCCGTTGCGAGCTTATGCTTGATGATTCCCGCGGTATCAATCAGCTCATCATCTTCTCCCTTCGTCGTTGGTGTGATGATCGGTTCTTTGAATGGATCATTCTTTTTCATGTTGTCTGGAAGACGCACGCCGCAGAAATCGCGCACACCACTCTGGTAGTTCATCCACGCAGACGTTTTACTAGACCCTGTTAAATAGGCACGAACGACGATTTCTACAGGCATCATGGTGAGCTCTTTTCCGACCGTCACGTTCGGATCGGGAGTCGCGACCACGTGGATCGGCATGATGTCTGTGACGCGATCGAACCACCACGCACTCATCTGGTTTAAAACCTGACCCTTCAGTGGCACCGTGCACCAGAGAATATCGAAGGCAGATTGACGGTCTGTTGCGATCAAAATCCGACGCTTCTTTTGGGGTTGTAGATAGACGTCACGAACCTTGCCGCGGTACCGCTCTCCGAAACCCACAAGAGAAGTCTCGTCCAAGCTGGTCGAGAGGAAGGGCCGCAGAGTGTGGCGATCGATCACGGGCGTATGGTAGCAGACCGTTTTGACTGCGCGGGATGCATCCGGCGAGGGGGTGATGCTTCGTTGGGTCGCCAATCCCAGCCCAAAGGTTGTGAGAAAACGGGGGGTGGACAGGTCAACGTTTCGTTACCGTCCGTCTTATAGGCTCGAAATATGAGGATTGATCCAAATCGGGTTTTTTGGTATACTTATGAGAAAACTTTTGAGCATGAGCCTCAATCTCGTCGGGCTCATTCCCACACAAACACCCACTCATGACGCCGATCCGGCACCCACTCACAACGGTTGATGCGATGAAGAGTTTCCTCCTCACGGCGGAGGGGACCGAACCGCTGGTGAAGTCGCACGAGGAACGAGTCGCATTTATCGATGCGGTGTTCCATGGATTCGATTACGAATCACTCAGTCGTGAGGACAAGGGAATCGTTCGTCAGTACTTGCAACGCGCAACTGGTTACTCGCGCGCGCAACTCACGCGTCACATCGCCGATGCACGTGCGAACCTGAAACCAGAACAACCAGTCGCCAAACAAAGTGCGTCCAAGACCGTGGTGGCTGCGCCTGCAGATTCTCTCCAGGCGATGGAACAATTTGTGGAAACAACTTCCAAGCCGGTGACGCCTGTGAAGAACAGTCCATCGTTCATCGATCGCGTACTTGCTTCTGTGCACTACGAACATTTGGATCGTCGTGCACGTGGCATCGTCCGTGTGTACCTGCAGAAGGCGACGGGGTATTCCCGCGCACAGGTCGCTCGCATGATCGCGAAGTACGCGCACACCGACCACACCGAAGAAGAAATCCGCGCGATGAAGAATGTCTTCCTCAAGCGTTGGACATACACGAGCGTGCTCTGTGTGCTCATGCTTCTTCTTGCTCGCTCGGGGTTTGCTTCCCCGGACGACGCAATTACGTTTTTGAATGGCGATAGTATGTCCATTTGGAACGTTCGCGCGACTGATACCGATCTTCCTCCGGAAATCCGCATGCTTGGTCGAGCGGCTGAAGCACGTGGACAACGCGTGGTTGTACAGACGGTTCATACAGCGCAGGGCGAGAAAAGTATTGCACCGCTCTTCGCACTCGAAAGCGAGATGGAACGGATCGATGACAACCGCGTCGTGACACGCCGCACAATCGCACTGGATCCTGCGATGCTTGAGCGACGTGTGGCCGCGCGTAAGCAGGAGCGCGAGCAGCAGAGCATCATCGATCGATTGCTGACGGGCGTCGTCAAAAAAGATTCCAGTCCTCACAACCTTGCGGCATTTGCAGAGGAGCGTCGGCAGGCGCGTTTCATCACCATGCAGCAGCCGTCCGCAGATGATCCACGTCGCGTATTCCAGACCGAACAGACCGAGTGGGTGTGGGTGCGTCCTGTGGATTCGGGAATCGACGCCTACGGCAGACCGACGGACATGTGGGACCTGGTCGGTCCCGGTGCCAACGGTCAGGTGCTCACCATCGTGAACGGAAAACCCACGTGGCAGAATCCTTCGTCCAACATCGGAAATCCTGAATTGGGACAAGGCCGTCGACCAGTGGAACGACGTGGGGGAGGGGGCCGATCATTCGGTGGCAGCGGCGGAAATCAAACAACGCAGGAAAGTTCCTCCACCACGACGACAATCATCACCACGACCAATGAAGCGAATGGTTGGACGGACGATGGCACGGTTGTTCGGCTCACCGATGTCACGGACTTAGTGGGAATCGGAACGGACGACCCGGAAACATCGTTGGAAATTGCCGGAACCGCGTCCGGTTTTGTCTTCCATGCGACTACACTCATCACATCGTCCGGGGCACTCAGAATTGACGGTGGCTTCTGGCAGGACGGTCTCGACGATTGTGGAAACAATGCGACAGACAAAATTATTTGGGATGAGTCCACGGGCGCGTTCACCTGTGGAACAGACCAGGGAGGAGCAGGTTCGACATATCTCGCTGGCCAGGGTCTCTCGCTCAACGCTTCGAATGCGTTCTCTGTCCGCTCCACACTCACGGGTTCTCTCGTGAACTTCACCACGGTCTCGGGTTCTACTGTCTTCGCTCGTACTCTTCTCGCTTCTTCTGGAGCACTCCGCCTCGAAGGTGGTTTCTGGCAGGACGGTCTTGCTGATTGTGATGCCGATAACCAAACCGTGCAGTGGAATGCCGCGGACGGAAAGTTCACCTGTGGAGATGACGACAACTCTGGCGCGAGTTACTTCGCTGGCCAAGGTCTCTCCCTCGACGGGTCCAATGCTTTCTCAGTGAGAACAACTTTGACCGGATCCCTCGTGAACTTCACGACCGTCTCTGGATCGAAGCTCTATTCCAAAGATCTCATCGCTGCTTCTGGCTCTCTCTCCGTTGATGGAACCGCATACTTCCAAGGAGACATCGACACGACCTTCACTCAGGGTTCCGTGGTCTTCGCTGGCACCAATGGTGTTCTCAGCCAAGACAATGCAGCCCTCTTCTTCAATGATTCTCTCAATCGTTTAGGTATCGGGACTGCCACTCCGGAAACCACTCTCGAAGTTGTCGGAACCTCTTCCGGAACCATTGTTCATGCGAGCGATGTTCTCCGCTCCTCGGGAACACTCGTCGTTCAGAGTTCCTCCTTCCTCCGTGGAACCATCTTCGGATCCGGCGCTCTCCGCTTAGACGGTGGCTTCTGGCAGGACGGTCTCACGGACTGTGATGCCGACAACCAGACCGTTGCCTGGAACGCCGATGACGGCAAGTTCACCTGTGGAGATGATGACAATACCGGAACGACGTACTTCGCAGGACAAGGAATTACGTTGAGCGGAGACAACGCATTCTCCGTACGTTCGACTCTCACGGGTTCCCTCGTGAACTTCACAACAGTGTCTGGAACCACACTCAGAGCTAGCTCTCTTCTGACAACCTCTGGCGCTCTGCGCGTTGAAGGTGGTCTCTGGCAGGACGGTCTCGCCGACTGTGACGGTGCAACGGACAAAGTGATTTGGGACATCACGACCGGAAAATTTACCTGCAGCACCGGTGGCGATCAGAACACGACGTACACCGCAGGTCAGGGTCTCTCCATTAATGGAAGCAACGCCTTCGCCATCCGTTCCACCCTCACCGGATCCCTCGTGAACTTCACGACGGTCTCCGGTTCTACGCTCTTTGCGCGCTCCCTCCTTGCCTCCTCTGGTGCTCTCTCTATAGAGGGAGGCATCTGGCAAGATGGCCTCAGTGACTGTGACGCAGATAACCAAACCGTGCAGTGGAATGCTGCGGACGGGAAATTCACCTGTGGAGATGATGACAACACTGGAACCACGTACACCGCTGGTCAGGGTCTTACCCTGAATGGCTCGAACGCCTTCAACGTTCGTTCGACTCTCACGGGTTCCCTCATCAATTTCACGACTGTTTCTGGAACAACGCTCACTGCTCGCACCCTCCTAACATCCTCTGGAGCGATCCGCTTGGATGGTGGCTTCTGGCAAGATGACTTCGCAGATTGTGATGCTGATAACCAGACCGTCGCCTGGAATGCCACCGACGGCAAATTCACCTGTGGTGATGATGACAACACGACCTACAGCGCTGGGCAGGGAATCTCTATCAATGGAGACAATGCCTTCTCTGTGCGTTCGACACTGACCGGCTCACTTGTGAACTTCACCACGGTCTCCGGTTCTACCGTCTTCGCTCGCACACTCCTCGCTTCCTCTGGAGCGATCCGCTTGGACGGTGGCTTCTGGCAGGACGGTCTCACAGATTGTGATGGAGACAACCAGACCGTTGCCTGGAACGCCGATGACGGCAAGTTCACCTGTGGAGATGACGATTCTGGTGGAGTGGGTACGCAATACTTTGCCGGCCAGGGCCTCACGCTCAATGGGGACAACTTCTTCAACGTCCGTTCCACCCTCACCGGTTCCCTCGTAAACTTCACGACCGTCTCCGGCGGAACGCTCTTCGCTCGTAATACTCTCGCCGCTTCCGGCGCTCTCTCCGTC
>JAGVCI010000093.1 GCA_020059985.1 Candidatus Peribacterales bacterium
AGCGAAAGAATGACGAAATCCGGAATGATTTCGCGAACTTCGCCCGGGGGAATGTCCTCCGGATCCGCAGGTGTTGGTTCCGGCGGTGTTTGCAACCGATGTGCACGCGGAGGTTCAGGAACTTCGTTGATGTCCTGCTCGCTAAAGGGGCTCGGAACGAAAACAAAAACTAGACTCCAGAAAAGCGTTCTCATGACAAACCTCCGAGAAAAGGGAAAAGATGTTGTAAAGTATCGACGCTGAAGTAAATTCGACTGTACTTCATAAGTTCAATCCGTCAATGAAGATCCTCCTCGGAACGAAGAACAAGGGCAAAGTGATCGAAGCACGCGAAGTATTCAATGGTTCGCCTATTACGCTTCTCTCCCCAGAGGATATTTCCATCACGGTTGAACCCGAAGAAACCGGTTCTACGTTTGAGGAAAATGCAGAGCAGAAAGCTCGGTTCTACCGCGAGTTGTCTGGACTTCCCACCGCTGCCGATGATTCTGGCATCATCGTGGAAGCACTCGAAAAGGAACTGGGGATTCACACCCGTCGGTGGGGCGCGGGACCGAAGTCCACGGACCAAGAATGGATCGAGTATTTCCTCAAACGCATGAAGAGCGAGCCACATAAACGCGCTCGTTTCGTCTGCGTCGTCACCTATATCGACGAGAAAGAATCACTTCATACATTCCGCGGAGAGTGCGAGGGAGTGATTACGGAAACACTGGAAGCGGATTACCTCCCTGGTCTCCCGATTTCCGCCTGTTTCAAGCCAGAGGGCTTCGATCGTGTATTCTCCGCCCTCACCATTGAACAAAAAAATAGTACAAGCCATCGGGGGAAAGCGTTTGCCGACTTCCGCGCCTTCGTCACGAAAGAAGCTTCATCTGCTTTTGAAGATCCTTCTCTCTCCTCTCCGAGGAGTGATCGTAGAGCATGGTATTAAAATCAATCCCCTGCTCACGGAGTTTTTCTCGAGTCACGAGATCGACAAAGGGTGCGGGATCATCCGTGTGCGACTCGGGGAACTTCCTCCCGCCCGTCCGAACAACCGCAGCGAGAAGATCGGAGAAGTGCCCGACGACAAAGGACACCGTAAGTGCGCCGCTTGCCAATGGCAAACGATTTGGCTGCGGGATCTGATCGCTATTCAATATGCAACCGGCAATGACCACACCAGATGTAATGGAAATTGTCTTCACGAAACGGAGTGTGCCATTCTCCTCC
This sequence comes from Candidatus Peribacterales bacterium, assembly GCA_020059985.1. GTDB lineage: Bacteria > Patescibacteriota > Gracilibacteria > Peribacterales > Peribacteraceae > JAGVCI01. The sequence continues at coordinate 1,216 of JAGVCI010000093.1, forward strand.
GAGCATAACGCTCGCTGGGAAACGTATGCCTGCACGAAATCACTGAGCGATCGTTCCGCCATAGCGGGCGAGATTAGAGCGGCGTGAAGTCGAGGGCAATGATTTTCGCCCAGACTGCTTCGATGACCTTTGTAAGATCTTTCTTTTCACTCGCCGTCACATCGAAAGCACGCTCGATGGGTCCCTCTTCGCTTTCACCGACGAAGTCCAAGACGAAGCGCTCCGGACGGAGTAGCCCATACCCCTGCTCGAGGAGAATGGCGTAGAAGACCAACTGATCGACGTAGCCCATATCTCTGCACTGTTTCTCGGTCTTCGGCTTGCCAGTTTTGAAGTCGCGGATGACCGCGAGCGAGGAGTCGGGGGCGCGCAGTTCTATGCGATCGATCTTTCCCTTGATCGGAATGCTCTGCTCTTTTGTGGGTCCCGATAGTTGCGAACGCACGGCAAACTCCACGCGATGGATAACAGGGTACGGCGGCTGCAATCGTTCCTCGAAGTAGCGCGGGAGAGTTTTTTCACCGAGGAACGTGAGACGCTCACGCTCTGCGTGCGTGAGAATTTCTTTTTCGCGCAGGTGTGTGCGAAATTCTTCAAGGAATCTATCTTCATGTAAATGTTTTCCATCCTGGATATCGAGTGCGAAGCGCGCGAGCGCGTGGTGCACCGCGTTTCCGTACGCAAACTCGGGTCGCTTGGCCTCGGGACGATCAAGTAGGTGCTTCTCCAAAAACATCTGCGGATCTTCCTGAAAGTCGTGCAGTGCAGTTGGTGAGAGCGCAAATGTTTCGATGCGCTGCTTTAAAAATGCTTCGAACTCCTCGTCGAAATTTCGGACCGGAACGAAGAGCAGCGTCGACATCTTCTGGGGATCGCGCACGTCGCGGTCTTCTTCGGAAAGTTTGCCCGCCTCGGCAAAGAATGCGGAGGGCGAGACATTCTTCGCAGTATCCCCCGCTGTGAGCTCGCGTGGGCACACGAAGAGAAGATCACGCTTTGCACGCGTCATCGCCACGTACGCCACACGGCGCTCGTCTTGGTGCTGCTCAAAGGCACGCTTATCTTTCTCCCAGCCAAAGAGCAGATCTTCGGGGATAGAGACTGATGGCGGCCGTCTGCGGCTATCCCAGTGTCCTTCGATGAAGCGCGAGAGAATCACGGTATGGAACTCAAGCCCCTTGCTCTTATGCGCGGTGAGGAGCTGCACACCACTCTTCGTGAGGTGCGGCAGATCGTAACGCAATCGCACGTCTCCGTAGTCAGGGTTTTGGTAGTACTCGAGGTCCGAGAGGAAACGTTCGAACGAGAACGCATGATCTTCCATCGCGCGCTCACGGATGCGGTCGAAGAACTCCTGCGCCGCGGCAAAGTCGACAACGTCCATCTCCCCGCGCGCAAATTCGTTGAGGATGCCGCACTCGCGGTACACCGCCTCGAGCGTTTGCACGACGGTGCGTTGCGCTTCTTTGTTGTGCAAATCGAGGAGGATGTCGCGCGCAGCGATCACGCAGTCGAGATGTCTGAGCGTGACGGAATCTTCGGTATCGAGACTGAGAAGCACCTGTAAGATAGAAGAATTCTTCTCTCGCCGCGCGGCGAAGAGCACCGCGAGATCAGCGGGATGCAAACCAAAGCACGGTGCTGCGAGTGCAGAGGCGAGTGCGGCGTTGTCACTCGGTGAAGATACCGCTTGGAGGATCGCAATCACCTGGCGCACGAGTGGGTGCGAGAGAAGATCGAGTTTTCCAGAGAGCTCAACGGGAATCCCACGCGCACGCATCACATCGTAGAGTGGAATCAGTTCGGCATTCGTCTGCACGATCACGGCGATCTCATCCACGGGAATGCCTGCCTTCAATTTTTCTTCTACCAGATCGGCAATGAGCCAGGGCTCTGCCATGTCACTCGCTGCGCGAAGGAGTTTCGGCACTGTCCCCTTCTCCTTCGTCTCTGCGCGAAGTTTTTTATCGAGCCCGGAGATCCTTCCCACCAGTCGCTCCGTATTGTGATCGATGAGCGACATCGCGGCGTCCAGGATCGGCTGGGTGCAGCGGTAGCTCGTCGTGAGCGCAATGACCGGAGCAGTGGGGTAGCGATCGCGAAACGCGAGGATATTCGCAATGTTGGCACCCTGGAACCGATAGATCGCCTGGTCGTCATCTCCAACGACGAAGAGGTTCGGCTGCGCTTCCGGTGTTGGATCGATCGAGAGCGTTTCAATGAGTCGCATCTGTGCACCGTTCGTATCCTGGAACTCATCGACCAAGATGTATTGGTAACGTTCCTGCAGCGACGCACGCAGCCAATCGTGCTCTGTCATCGCCTGCGTGACATTGAGGATCATGTCCTCGTAGTCGTAGCGGTTGGTGGCACGGAGCGAACTTTCGTAGGCGAGAAAGAGATCGACGAATGCGCGGAACTTTCGCGCACGCAGGAGATTTTGTTCGTGTGCCTTCGTCCCCTCTCTGCTTTTTTCGCTCATCTCGACTTCGTATTTATCCGCGACGGCCTTGAGCTTACCCTCATCGGTCACACCCTCACGCTTCAGTTCTTTCATACGATCGAGGATCTCGCGTGTGCGCGCATACGGCGCTTTCAGATTCACGAGCGGACAATCGGGGAGCGCCTCGTCGATCAGCCGATTGAGTACGCGATAGCGCTCGACATCACTGATCTGATGAAGCGAGGACCAATCTTCGAAGACCGAAGGATGCGCAACAATTACGGAATTACAGAATCCATGGATGGTATCGACCGTTACGCCGTACGCGTCCGCCCCGATGATGCTACGAAGTCTCTCGCGCATAGCCGTTGCTCCGCTCTTGCTAAAGGTAAGACAGAGAATGTTGCTCGGCTTCGCGTGCGTTTTCTTGAGGATACTCGCGACCCGCATCGCGATGACCTGCGTCTTCCCTGTTCCCGG
>JAGVCI010000079.1 GCA_020059985.1 Candidatus Peribacterales bacterium
AGAGTGAGAAGCGTAACGAGGATTAATGCCCATCGGGGGAGCGAGGGTGATTTCGGTGCATCTGGATTGTGCAATCGCGAGATTTGTCCACCGCGCCACGCGATCAATCCGAAAACGAGAAGACATGCGCATTGCATAATCAAAAAACCCATCCGATCGAGCGCGATCAATCCGAGAAGATGCACGAAGAAGGTGAGGACCATCGTGATCCCGAGTCCAGAGACAAACCCGAGCGCCCATCGTTCTACGATAAAGAGAACTGAAGTTTTTCCTTCGAGGATACGCAGGAGCAACCATCCATTCACTGTGGCGAGCGCGATGCCGACCATGAAAGCAACGACGGTCATTGGATCTCGAAGAGGAATGAGCGGTCATCGAAACGTTGTAATTCACGTACGCCTGTGAGGGCCACTTCTCCGTTGAGCATCAGTTCACCATTCTCACTTATCACTGCATCCTCGCGTGCGAAGACAATGCCGATGGATTCGTTCTGTTTGTACTCCAACGGAATTGGCGCACTCGGGTAGGTCATGTAGCGCATGATTGAGCGGAAGATCGCGGGGTTGGGCCCGATGAAGAGATAGCGATCATGCTCCTCGAGTTTGGCTTCGCTCTGCTCCGCGATTGCGTAAAAATCCTGAAAACCGCGGAACATGCGGTCGGGTGTGTCTCGGAGAACGTATGCGTTCCAGTCTGACGCGGTGTACGTGAGGATTTCACTTCCCATGCGCACGTCGTAAAATATCCAGAGAACTGAGCAGAGACAGAGAAAAATTGTTATCGCTCGTTCGCGTCCTATGCGACGTGTGGCTAAGAACAGAACAGTGATCGCGAGGAGAAGCACACTGTAAAAAATGAAGTTTGCCGATTCAGCACGTGGTGGGTTGCTCATAAACATCTGTGCTCTGGCGATAGAAGAGGTAGCGACATGAGGACCCCAGAGGAAATTGATGCTGAACTGCTGCATGGTGTCGAATTCCCAAAAACTTCGGAACAACTCCGTCGCTTCTTCGATGAAGTTCCAGGAGAGCACTTCTATTTTTTGAATGCTGATCTCGGACCCGGCTGGCAGTGCTAGCCCGATCACTTTTGTCCTCGGGTTCCAGCCCGGAAAGTCCATCACATTCAGTTCGATTGTTTGCTGTCCGTCCTCTGCGTATACCATGAAGGGAATTTGCAAATACGTGTCATCAGACACGTCGGCGTTCTCCCAGAGGAAAATAACTTCTACGGTGTTTCGTGGCGTGAGAGTAATTCTCACTCCTTCGACGGGGTGCGGGATATCGAGGGTATGTGTGAAAAAACCATCGACATCGGTGCGAATGTGCACGCCGATGTCTGCCGACTCCACCATGGTCCAGTTCCGCACATCCCATTGAATCGGGACTTGTTTATTCAAAAAGCTCCATTCCGTGGATTGCTCTGCGCTTGCGACCAACGGAACGCACCACAGAAGTGCGAGGAGGGTAAGTGTGCGAAGCATCCCGGCCACTATAGCAAGTTTAGTGCTGTTCTTGTGCAACCTCTATTTCTGCAGGGCCTCCTTCGATACACCGCCACGTCATCCTGAGTGATTTTCTCCTGAGCAAAGCGAAGGAGAAAATTGTATCGAAGGACGACGTGGCGGCACTCAGGATGACGTATCGCTGTTAGTGCGACGCCTCTTGCGCAACTTCAATCTCGGCCGGGCCGCCGCTCACTATCGCTTTTATTCTGCGTACTCCCGACGAGGAACTCTCTTCTTTTTGGATCGTGAAGTGTCCGAGCATTCCCGTGCGAGCGACGTGCGGACCTCCGCAGATTTCTTTGCTGAATGATCCGTCACCGACGGCGTAGACTTTTACATCTGCTTGGTAGCGTTCATCGAAGACACCGATGGCTCCTTCTTTTTTCGCGCCATCCACCGTTGTCACGTGATACGCCATCGGAAGATCAGCATCGATTGCTTCGTTCACGAGTCGCTCGACTTCTTTGATCTGCTCAGGCGTCATCTTCTCCGGATGATTGAAGTCGAACCGCAATCTTTCCGCGGTGATGTTGCTTCCTTTCTGTGAGATATGATCTCCGAGCACTTTGCGTAGCGCAGCATTTAGCAAGTGCGTTGCGGTATGGAGTTTGGTGGTCTCGGCGGAGTGATCCGCAAGTCCGCCCTTAAATTTCTTCTCCGCACCCGCGCGAGATTTCTCCTGGTGCTTTTCGAACTCAGCGGCAAAAGTTTTTTCATCCACCGAGAGCCCCTTTTCCGCAGCCATTTCCTTTGTGAGCTCGAGCGGGAAGCCGTAGGTGTCGTAGAGGTGGAACGCGGAGAGTCCGTCGATCATTTTTCCCGCGTTTCCCGTCACCTTCTCGAACTGTTTCAGCCCTTCCTGAAGCGTTTTTCCGAACTTCTGCTCTTCGCCCGAAAGTGCGTCGGTTATCTCCTTCTTTTTCGCTTTCACCTGGCTGTAGACGCTTCCATATTCTTCGATCACGGCCTCGGCAATGGCCGGGGTGAAGCTTCCGTCGTGCTCAATTCTCAAATTTCGTGCGGAGCGGATCGCGCGACGGATCAAACGACGGAGCACGTAGCCTTGGTCGACATTTCCCGGGGTGATTCCATCGGCGATGATGAAGACGGCCGCGCGCAGGTGATCAACGATGATGCGTTCGTGTCGTGCATCTTCTGCGTCCGCGAGTGCTCGTACCTTCGCCATGATCTTCCCGAGACTGTCGGTGTCATACACCGTCGGAACTTCTTGTAAGACCGCAGCCACACGCTCGAGTCCCATTCCGGTATCCACGTTCTGCTGTTTGAGCGGAACAAATTTTCCATCCGCACCTTTGTTGTACTGCATGAAGACGTCGTTCCAGATCTCCATCCATTCTTTGTCGTGCGTCGCAGGATTGCCGCGTGGCTCGCCCTCACCCACCCAGTAGAACATTTCGGTGTCCGGTCCGCATGGGCCGGTGACTCCAGCGGGCCCCCACCAGTTTTTTTTCTTCGGCAAAAATCCTATCCGCTCTTCGGGTATTCCCATTTTCTTCCAGTAACCGGCTGATTCCATATCGCGCGGAGCGTCGGTATCTCCTTCGAAGCACGTGACCGCGAGCATCTCCCTCGGGATACCCAGCACCTCGGTGAGAAGCTCGAAGCTCATCTGAATCGCACCTTCTTTGAAGTAATCACCGAGTGACCAGTTCCCGAGCATTTCGAAGAACGTGAGGTGCGAGCTGTCACCGACTTCGTCGATGTCTTGGGTGCGGATGCAGCGCTGCACATCTACCAGTCTTTTGCCTTCCGGATGGGGTTCCCCAAGCAGATAGGGGACGAGCGGGTGCATACCCGCGGTCGTGAAGAGCACGGTCGGGTCATTCTCCGGGATCAAGCTCGCTCCTGGGATCACGGCATGGCCCTTCGACTGAAAGAAGTCGAGGTAGGTCTGCCGGAGCTCGTTGGTGCTCAGTCGTTTCATGAGACGTGAATTGTAGCAAAATTGCGATCTTGCACGGAATTATTGGCTGAAAAATGAAGCATTCTCCTTGGGGAGAATGTCAAGTGTCGTGTACACTCACATCGATGAAATTTGCTGTTCCAAATTTGAAGTACGAGTTACAGATGAAGTGTGATGTTCCCGATTGGGAGCATCCGACTGTTGAAGAGATGAGGAGAGGTGATGAAGTATCCATTAAAAATGTGGACCTTCATCCTTTTCTCAAAGCACAGCGAGATGCCGTCATGATGAAAATGGAGGATGCACTCAGGAATGCTGGTATAAACGAGAATGACTGTTTTCAGGTACAACTCATTTTTGAAGAACTTCTCAAAAATGCGCTGCACCACGGCAACCGCACCAATCCGAATAGTGAAGTAAACGTAAAATTTGATGTGACGCCACAAAAAGTGTCTATCTATGTTGGCGATCAGGGAAAAGGTTTCGATGTGCAATCGGTTCTGGATTACGATCCCACAGCTGATGAAAATTTGGAGAATCCCAATGGTCGCGGAGTGATGCTGAGCAGACAATTTTCTTCTTCCCTGCAGTACAGTCCTCAAGGGAATGAGGTGTTTGTTGAAAAGATTATTGAGTCGAATGATGCTCTTACGCAGAGGGAGCCTATTGCAGCAAAGGATACAAACTAAGGGAGAAGCTTGGGAATCATCTTCTTTCTGTTATTATTGGTCACTTCATCGTTTCTTTATGAAAAATCGCCTCGAACATTCTTCAAAAAACGGCAGTGAAAAGAATGGTAAAAAAAAGCGCGGACGAAAGCCGAGTGAATCTTTACTAGCGGACGATCAAGATTTTGCTTTTTCTGAGGATGTACATGTTCCTGATGTCGAGCTCGATGATCCAACACTAGATGAGTTTCGTGATGAAGAAATACCCGAGGAAGATAAAGAAGGGTATTCAGTGGAAAATAATAGTGTGTATACCGATGACCCTGTGCGTTTGTATCTGACGCAGATGGGGGAGTTCCCACTGCTCACGCGTCAGCAAGAAATCGCGTGTGCGCGGCGGATAGAGGCGGCGCGCGCGGTTATGCACAAAATGATTCTTAGTAACGATGTTGCGATGGCGAATGCCGCTCGCATTCTTCGTCGAGTGGAAAGTGAAGAGTTACGCATGGATCGCACATTGAACTTGGATGGAAACTCCATCACCGAGGGAAAAGGTGCGAAGGCCACCATTCATCAGATCATCGCGCCGAATCTTCAAACAATCGAAGCTCTCCTGAAGAGAAACACAGCCGCGTTCGAAGAATTGCGAGAGCCTCTTCCTCCAAATGCAAGCAAAAAGAAGAAGCAAGAGCGTGAGAAGAAAGAGTTGATGCTTGAACGCAGTCGCTTCAGGAATGTTCAGCTCATGGATGAGCTCCGGCTCCGCTCAAGTTTCATTGAGCAAATAGGCGAGAGACTTCTTTCAGAAGACGATCGACTGCAAGAAATTGCCCAAGAACTTCGGCAACTTTCCGACGATGATCCAGAGAGACAGAGTCTCGAAGCGGAACAGAATGAAATACTGAGTTTCCTGCGCGAAACTTCCGAGAGTTTGCATGATCGAGCGACCATTATTCATGAAGCGAAAGGGGAGTACGAAGAGGGAAAAAAGGAATTATCCGCAGGCAATCTTCGTCTGGTTGTTTCCGTTGCAAAAAATTATCGCAATCGTGGGCTTTCTTTCCTCGATCTCATTCAGGAGGGAAACACAGGTCTCATGCGTGCTGTCGATAAGTTCGAGTACCAACGTGGATGGAAATTTTCCACGTATGCGACGTGGTGGATTCGTCAGGCGATTACACGAGCGCTCGCAGATCAGTCACGAACCGTTCGTGTTCCTGTGCATATGATTGATGCCATGTCGAAAGTGAGAAATGTACATAAACAGTTATGGCTCGAGCTCGGGCGCGAACCGAAACCAGAAGAAATCACCAAGCGTTCAGGTATGTCGGGAGAGGATGTGAAAATGATTCTCGTGCATCTACGTAATCCTGTGTCTCTTAGTCAGCCTATTGGGAAGTATGAGGATGGTGAATATGGTGATTCTTTAGCCGATGATCGAGAAGATGCACCAACTGATCACATGGATGACTTGTCGAAGAAGGCAGCGATTCGAAAAGCACTAAAAACGCTCTCACCTCGAGAACGAGAGATCATGAAACTTCGGTATGGGTTGGAGGATGGATACGCTTACACATTGGAAGAAACTGGGAAAATTTTTAATGTCACTCGCGAACGCATTCGACAAATAGAGTCGAAGGCACTTCGAAAATTGCAGATGCCTCACAGGAGCGGTCCACTCGCACCGTATCTTGATGATCAAAAACCAGAGCATGTTCCCTTTTCCGAAGCAGTAGATAGCCTTACGCCATACGCCCGTTACTTGCTCGCCAGCTTGCATGGCAGAGATATGACGATGGTGGATATTGCCGCTGAGCTGGGGAACAAGGGCGATTCGTTGCACAATGCAAAGCAGAACGCCATCGCCAGACTGCAATCACTATGCGGTGACGACGTGAACATTTTCGAAGAATTGGCTGCCTGGGCAAAGGACTATGCACCCACTATCACAGCGGCGGAAATAGAAAAATTGCAGCATCTCTCAAAAATCCGCAGAGCCAAAAGAGAACAAAATGGCGCTAGTAGCGTTGAGAGCATCGCTTGAAAGAGCTATACTGCCTGTCTCGATAGTTCGTTCACTTCACTGGGGATGACAGGCTTCGACAGCGTGATACTAGACGCGCGTAGTTTCTGTTCGGGATAGCACCGGTTCCCGTTACCCACTTGGTGCAACCAATATCTGCCGACTTTTCTAAGTCTACAGTCGGTCGCGCAATTGCTGCGATGAAGTTCAACTTCTCGCCGGTTGCTGTGGCTGCTTAGTTCGCCTTAGCGCGAACACGTTTCTCTCGCGATCCTCGCTGACGAGAAGAGACGTCACTAGCGAGGTGAGATCGTGCTTGGCGTGACACGGTCTGACATTTAGCGCCGACCCTCTCTGCCGCTCTTGGTCCGCTCCTTATGGCAGAGCGATTCGAAGCGGACACAACAGTACGGACACCACGACTACACGTTGGACCCGGGTTCGATTCCCGGCATCTCCACCACTTTGGTAATATACGCGCATGCCAAAAAAATCTCTCTCCAGTGGCACGGTACATTCGGTTCCGTCAGATCTCCGTAAAGCCCTCACCTCAGATAGCGCGGCACTTGCTCTATGGGAAGACCTCACCCCGCTCGCCCGTAATGAGTGGATCTGCTGGGTGACTTTCGTCAAAAAAGAAGAGACGAGGAAGGAGCACGTTCAGCGCGTGGTTTCTGAGCTGAAAGAAGGTATGCGTCGGCCGTGCTGTTGGATAGGATGTATTCATCGAAAAGACAAAGCAGTCAGTCCTTCGGTGAAAGGAATACTCAGTAAACGTTCGAAAAAATAATTCGTTATCTTTTTGGAACCCGAGAAGAGTGATGGTGAAGAATTTTCCATTCATCATGTATTTTTTGCCAGAGCATGGTGAAGCGTGCATCGACCATTTCTTCTCTTCCTTCGATGGTCAGGGTGAAGCGGTACACGCCGCAGTGGAGATAACTTTTGTCGGTCACTTCCGTGACGTGTTCCTCTACCATGCGTACGGTCGGGAGGAAGGTTTCAAAAAACGTGAAGTATGCAACCACTCCTTCGCGGTCGGTGATAACGTTCTCCGCCATAGTAGGCAGGAGTGTGGCATTGTCCGCATAGAGAAGAGCCACTTGCTCTGGATCCCGTGTGAGAAGTGCCGCTTCCCATTTGGCAAAATGCAGAGCTGAGAGCGTGGTGGTCGTGGGTATGGAAATCACGGCAACATGCTATCAAATCCCTGCTGGAACCCTACTACAACGTTCAGAAAATGCCGTATGATGAGACGCTATGGAAAATCGCAGATCATTTCTCGGAAAGGCTATCGGTGCCGCAGGAGCACTCGCTCTTGGGTCTTCTGCTTTTGCGGAAGCGAAACAGAAAATCGATGTGAATGAGTGGATGAAAGGAGTGAAAGAAGAAGATTTCCCCGGAGTGAAGGAAATTATTCGACATCCCGTGGAAGGAGCCGAGAAAGTTATTGCCGTGATCGATCAAGGACACTACAACCCTTGGTTAGCAGAATGGATGATTCGCAGTTCCGAGAGAAGTCAGCAAGAAGTGTACAAAATCATCCAAGATCTGCGAGCCAACAAACATACACGGCTCCGCAGTTTTCTTATGGAAGGTGTCGTGAAAGGGACGGAAGAAGAAAAATTGCGAGAAACAGAAGTGATGCTAGAAACCGCTCTCGCTCATGTTCACGACGAATCTCTTTCGTCAGACTTCATTCCCGTTGTTCCTGAACGTCTTACATTCCAGCAGAAACTCGAAAAAATTGAATATTTAAATACCAGAGTTTCCGGAACAACCTCGTGGAGGAAGCAAAATGTTGAATCAACATATCATGTGCACACCACGCCTCTTGCTCTTGCGGGTGCAGGTCCTACATTCGCGTACAGAAAAATGGCGAAAATGTATGGAGCTGAGGATGATCACATTTATCACACAGCACTTGGTATTGATGCGGATAAATATCCAGAGTGTTACGATTTTTGGGCGAATAAGGAGCGGGAGAATCATGTTCTTCGCCAAGTGGGCTTAAGCAAGGAGCAGATTGTGTATCTCATCTGTGGTTTACGACACCGATGGGAAGAGAGCTTGAAAAAATACAATGAAGAGAATGAGGAAAAAATTGCTCTCATGATTCTCCGTTCTGCTGAAATGGTAGAAGTGAAAAAATGGCTAGAAGAGGCAGGAATAAAGTGATTCTCAGCCGTCTATAGGACTTTTTGACATCAGGTGTACCATCTCCCTAATGGGTTTCGAAAAACCGCGTTTCGTTCTCCTTGAAGATAGATCGCTTCCAGGGGCGCCCAAAAATGCAAATACACTTCACTTCGAGTATTCAATGAGAAAGTTACGAGAAGCTTTGGCTGAGCGCTTGCAGATTTCCCTGTCACCAAATATTGCGGTTGCTCGTAAGCCAACGGAAGAAGCCCAAAAAAATGGCGCAGTAGCGGCTGTGCAATCTGTCCGAGGTGAACTCGATCACTTTATGGCATCACTCGATCGTGAAGCAGCAGGCTGGAAACCGGGACCTGTTCTCCCCGTCGAAGAATCGCCCAAAAGAAAAAAGAGCGCGTGAAATTTTTCTTCGGTTTGTCTATTGAATCTGTCGAAATAAATGACAAAATGTCTTCAGCACGGAATGGAACCGTGTCGCCACATTGCTCAAGAAATTAGCTCCCTGCGGGATGCAGCTGGGGCTTTTGTTTTTGAATTTTATTATTTTCTCCATTTCTATGATTCTCTCTATATTTATCAATTTCATAAAAGTTATTTATCTCTCACTTCATTTTCTTATTACTGGGGGAGAGTTTGGATCTGCAATTAATTCTGGCAGTTCAAAATGGCAAGAACAAAGAAGTAGAGATTTCTTAAAATTTGGAGGGCATGAATGTTACATTTGCGGAACGAGAACCTTATCTATTAATAAATATTGTTTGTCTTGTTATTTGTCTTACAAAAAATAGAAACACAATTCAGTTTATTCGAAGTGCATTGCAGCTTCTTGCTACACTTCTCTCATGTACGGTCTCACCAAAAGCGAACTCAAGATTTTTCGCGCACTCTCAACGCCAGCGAAGATCCAAGATTTTCTCGATCGTCTTCCGATCAATTTTGAATTAGAAGGCGAAACTTGTATGTCTCCTCGCAGAGTTCTCAAAGAACGAACCGCGCACTGCATGGAAGGCGCCATGCTCGCTGCATTGGCTCTGCGTCTTCTTGGGCATAAACCTTTAGTGGTGGATCTGAAAGTCACCGATGAAGACGACGATCACGTCATCGCAGTTTTCAAACAGAAGGGCTTCTGGGGTGCGATCAGCAAAACCAATCACGGAACCATTCGCTATCGCGATCCGGTGTACCGCACCATTCGCGAGCTCGTCATGTCGTACTTCCACGAATACACGACACCACGCGGAGATAAAATTTTACGGTCCTTTACTCGGCCGCTCGATCTCTCACGTTTCGACAAACGCGGATGGATGACGGCAGAGGAAGATGTCTGGTACGTGCCGCATTTCATCGACGACGCGCGTCACTATCCCGTGATCACGAACGCGCAGGTCCGCACGCTCCGTCGCGCGGACGCGATGGAACGGAAGATCGGGGCAGTCCTCGAGTGGAAACCGAAGAAGCGACGGTAAATTACCAGAGCGCTTTGTATTTCTTGCGGTTCTCCCAGAGGAAGAACGCGTTCAGCGCGAGAAACACGTAGGCCATGGAAGAATTTGCGCTGATCGGTGTCGCATCCAGGAAAATGTGGAACGCAACGATGTTCACCGTGATCGGCGCGAGCAGGATAGCGGCCAGTGCCGTGCGGCCAATGATCATGAGAATGGCACAGGCAACGAAGACCACAACCATGAGTGGCATCATGTAACCGGTACTCATGAGTGCAGACATGAACGCCCATGCTTCGGGGGTCGTGTACATATCCGCTGTTGGCTCGGGGAAGAAGCCAAGCACTCCGCCGATCGGCATGAGGAGGAGAAGGATGAGAAGAACCCGGAGAACGATGCTCAGAATTTTCATGAAAAGGGTGGAAAGAATGGCCTCAGAGTACAGAAATATCTACACTCTTGCCATGGCTTCCCCGTTGTCCATCGCCGCGTGCTACGCCTTTGTTCCTGTGGACGAAGCGGCTTTAGCGGCTCTCCGTGAGGATTTAATGCTCTTCGGAAAGAAGATTCAGCTGCAAGGTTTGGTGCTCATCGCTCCTGAAGGCGTGAACGCGACGGTTGCAGGGAGTGCCGAGGCCATCCAAGAGTGGAAAGCGTACGTCACCGAGCATTTCGGTCCGACGGTGTTTAAGGACAGTAAGAGTGAGGGAAAAGTGTTCCGTCGTTGGTCGGTGAAGATCAAAGAAGAAATTGTGGGACTGAAAGACACGAGCATTCGTCCCGCAGGACGCCATCGGCATCTCTCCCCGGAAGAGTGGCAAGAGGTGATTAACAAAGAAGAAGTGATCGTGCTCGATGCGCGCAACGACTACGAGACTGCACTCGGAAAATTTCGCGGAGCGGTGGATCCGGGACTTCGCACATTCGGTGAGTTCACAGAGTTTGCACAATCATCCGCGCTTCCGAAGGACAAAAAAATTCTGATGTACTGCACAGGTGGTATTCGCTGCGAGAAAGCGTTGCTCGCGATGGAGGCCGCTGGGTACGAGGATGTGTACCAACTGGAGGGCGGGATCCTCGCGTACTTGGAACGTTTCCCAGAAGGGGAGTTTGAGGGCGAGTGTTTCGTGTTCGACCATCGTGTCGCGGTTGATCAGTATCTGCGACCATCTCAAATCTATGACCTCTGTCCGCACTGCGGCGATCCTGGTGATCAGATGATCGAGTGCTTCTGTGGAAAGAAGAAGAAAATCTGTTCCCTCTGCCAAAAAGACGATGTGTGCCAGACGTGCTCGAAGCGATGTGCGGGGGAACTACGGCAGAAGCTCGCACGCGTGTGATCAGCTCTTCTGTGGGTCTCTACAGATGAGAACGTATCGACTGAGCCCCAAGTGTGCGTCTATGGAACCGAAATGCGGTTCCGTATCGTCCAAACACTTTCCAATTGGTTGCCTTTCCACACTATTGGAAACAAAGAGGGATCCGTCTGGTGACAGCACCTTCGCATATCCCGCCATTTCTTTCAGCGTAGTTTCTCGCACTCCCAGTCGCATAACGGCGCCGAAGTGATCAGTGGGAAATGTCGATCCAACGTCGTCCTTGTCACACTCAACAAATCTTCTTTGATGTTCTTTTCGGCCGAGTGCACCTAGATACTTCTTGAGATTCTCGAGAAATTCTTTCTCTCTGTCAGCGTAGACCATATTCCCCGCGCTTCTTTCCACCTGCAGTTTTGCGATGCCCATATGTCCGCAACCGATATCCAACACTTTCTGTGTCTTTTTCCTCGCTTCTTCCAGTACATCTTTGAGCAGTGGCACGTGTGCGATCTCGACCATTCCCCACGTGACATCGATCAGCGGTCCCGGTTGGTATGTTTCCTTATACGACTCCTTACTGGAAACATCAAAAAAGCCGAGCAGTCTTACTAGGTCGGCATCACTCATACGATCCACTTCGTTTATGGTGTACCCTCGTTCCTCCAACTCTTGGCGTACTTCCTTTTGGATCGCAAGGAAGGCATCTATTTCCTGCTGACATACCTCCAAGTTCATATTCTTTAAGAGACGGATTTTGTCGTGTGGTGTCAGGTGTCCACGTGGAGCTACCAGCTGGCCAGATGTGTCGCGAAACGTTTGCTGCTGTGAATAGAGCGTAAAATTGAGAGGGAACTCCGTTCGTGGAGTTTTCTCCAGATGTGCCGTTCGTCTTTGTGTTTCCATAGGAGGCACAGTTTCACCCTCTTTTTGGTCGCGATCAAGCTACTCGTCCGTCGTCTGGAATTTTCCTACAAACGAGGTCTACACAAGAACTCCTTCAATGCGAATTCTCTCGGCATCTTCTTTCGGGAGCTCTTTGAGCTTCTTTTCTGCGTGAGCCTGAATAATGGCAATGCGCTCACGTGTCTCCGCAATTACCGTAATCAAGAATTGGTTCTTGGGTTCGGTGTTGAATTGAGATCCCATGCCGTGCTCTGTATCGAAGGCAATGCTGCGTAAAACATCTACATGGCTGAGGAGCTTATCAAGGTGAACATGGCGCTCCGGATGCTCAACGAATCCTTGCGGGAGGCCCTTGTACGAGGCATCGAAGCGACGACTATCCACAATGTAGAGATCGCGTGCTGGGTGAAGAGTCTTCGGTCTGTCCAATTTATCGATGAACCGTGAGCGGATTCTCTCAGAACCTTTTTTGCCCAGCCCCTTTGAAATTTCCTTCATCTTCGCGACCACTGCGTCGGTCCATCTTCGGCCCCACTCTTCCGATCCCATCTCTTCCAGATGTTTCGCCTGTGCCTCCATTCCTTTCGAACGGAGGTAGATGAGTCGAGCATTGTAGACTGCCGCAAGTGCTCCGCAGAGAGTGTGTGATGATACTTCGGTAACACCAGATTCCACCAAATTGAGTGCAGTTTCTTCAATAAACTCCGGTGCGAAAGGGTTCTTGTCCTCGCGACTTATCGCGTGAAGTATTCCCGATCCCGGTGTCCTTTCCAGGATCATCTTCTCGCCATCCTCCGAACGCACTTCACGAATTCCTTCATCAGAACAGCACTCCGTAATTCCCTCCGCTTTCTCGGCTTCTTCTTTCGAAAAAAAGGCCTCTTCTTTGTCGGGTAAAGAGTGGAAGTAGTCTTCCATACCGACGTCTGCGATTTTCCCGTACACCTCGTCCTGCATTTCCCAGTGTTTCTTGATGAGTGCTTCCTGCACTTTGTGATGATCGACTTCTTCGGCTTGAATGTGGCGATCCGAGAGTCCCAATGCAGCTCCTGCTACACCGATACCAGTGATCAATGCTTTACGGCGAGTGAGGAGAGCGTTTCCTTCGTAAGAGTTGCGCGTATTCATAAATGAATGAGTAAGGAATTTTGGTAGCTTCTACATATTTCGAGTAAAAAAGTCAATGCCCTAAGAGCCACGATCCGAATAGTGGGAGATTGCCCGTATTTCCTCTTGCGATCATGTTTATTCCATTCCCTGGTCGGTGGATGTGAAGTTGCAGAGGCCCTGAAAACGAGTAGCATGGGAAATTGCTTCTTCCCCCTTTCTTTCATGCCCACGAAGAAACGTAAGACGAAAAAGAAGTCCGTTCGCGCTAAAAAGAAGCGCCCTGCGAGAAAGGCGAAGAAGAAAGTGATGAAGAAAAAGAAGAAGGCAGGCAAGAAGGCCTCTGCGCGGAAGAGGGCGACGCGTAAGGCGGTGAAAGCCGTGAAAGCGAAACTCCTCGGGAAAGTCGTGCACTACTATGACCGTATAGGGGTCGCGATTGTGGAAGTGAAATCACCAATCCAAGTCGGTGATGCCATCATTCTCAAGAAAGGAGAAGAGGAAGTCATGCAGAACGTGGGATCCATGCAGATCGATCACCTCGCTGTTTCCAAGGCGAAGAAAGGAGATGTCATCGGCATGAAGGTGAACCGAGAGGTGCGCGAAGGAACCATCGTCACTGCACCGAAGTAATGGCGAAGGAAAAACCGTATTCCCCGTGGGCGAGACTGCTCGGTGACGGCCTGGCACGTGTGCAGCACGGCGTTGATGGCCTCGTACGCTGGGGATTTCGGAGACTCGAGTCTGTCGATCGCGATCATCATGTCATCGAGGTCGACGAATCACATCCGTATGTGACGAAGGCAAAGAAAGTGGCGAAAGGAACACTTGGATTTCTCGGTGAGGCAGGCATTGCATACTACAAGGCGTATGAAAAGCTGAAGAAAGAGAAGGGGCGGTAACTTTCTGGTAGAGTTCACCGGTGCCCGTGCGTCGAATAGTCGCAGGTTTGGTTGGAGTCGCGTTTGCCGTGCAGGCAGGGAATGTCGTTGCGGCAACGGTACCTTTTCCCGATATGGAAAAATCTTGGTACCGCTATCGAGAAGCAGTCGAGTTTTTGCATTCTCGTGAGGTGATCAGTGGGTATCCCGATGGGACATTTCAGCCACATCAACCAATAAACAGAGTGGAGCTCCTCAAAATCGTCTTCAAAGGCCGCAGTGACGTGACGCCCGTGCAAAGACGCTGCTTCTCCGATATCAACCCCGACGCGTGGTACGCGCCATATGTCTGCGCAGCGGAGCGTCGCGGCATCGTCGATGGATACCCCGATGGAACGTACAAACCAGAGCGCACCGTGAACTTTGCCGAGGCGATCAAGATCATATTGAATGCATACGAGCAGGACATCGCAGGAGTGGAGGAAGTTGGGGGAGAGCGATGGTATGCGCCGTACGTGAACTCCCTCGATGAGCGAGATATCTTCGATCAGTCAGGATACTTGCCATGGGAAGATCTCACACGTGAGCGTGCGGCGGACCTTCTCGCGCGCATTCTGCGGTACGAAGAGGAGCGCGTTATTCCACGTCTCTCGTCAGGTTGCGGTAAAGCGCCTCTCGATGTGCCATCCACTGTCACTGTGAATGGAATGGAGAGACAGTTTCTTCTCACTGTTCCACGCAATTACGTTGCTCATGATCCTGTGCCACTCATTATTGCGTTCCACGGACGCACGAATAGCAATGAACAAGTACGTAAATACTATGGACTGGACCGCGAGGGGACGGAGTTTCTTATTGCGTACCCAGCCGCACTCGCCAATGGAAATGGATCGTTCTCGTGGTCTGCGCCAGGCGATAAGAACGGGTGGGTTGGGGATGTCGCTTTCTTCGATGCTCTCGTCGAGACCTTAGCGGGTGCCTATTGCGTCGATATGGATCGGATCTTCGTTGTTGGGCACTCGCTCGGGGCGTGGATGGCCAACTCTGTCGCGTGCATCCGTGGAGATATCGTTCGCGCGTCGGGAACGGTCGGAGGTTCGTCCATTTTCACTAAATGCGCTGGTCCCAATGCCGCGCTCCTCGCACATAACCCCAAAGATAATCTCGCGTCCTTCTCGGAAACCGCACGCACCAGAGATCAGTTGATCAAAGAGAATTTCTGTGCCCCCGAGAGCGATCCTGTGGAGCCTGTGTCACTGAGCTGTCAGAGCTACCGTTTCTGTGTTGATGGCAATGCGTTGCTCTGGTGTCCGCATACCATCGATCACGATGAACGAGGGGTGTATTACCCACACACGTGGCCACCGAACTTCGAGGATGCCATCATCCAGTTCTTTCGCTCACAGGACTGATGTGAGATGACGAGCGAACAGCTCAATCTTCTCTGTGGGAATTCCGGAGATATTGATCCTGCCATCGGGAGTGAGAAATACTTTCTGTTTTTTCAGTGTCTGCAGTTGATCAGAGGAGAGCGGTAATTGGGTGAACATACCGTGACCTGCGAGGAGCGGCTTCCACTCATCGGGGAGAAGTGATGTCAGAAGCTTTCGACGTGTATCAAGTATCTCTCGTGCCGTATCCAATTCCTTTTCCCACGCGCCAGTATTCTTCTGCACCTCGATCACAATCATCTGTCCCATGGTCGGGGCTCCGGAGTAGAGCGTGCGTGAGAGCGATGCGTAGTGCTGTTCCACACTCACTCTCTCTTTTTCACTCTCGAGGACTGCCACCGCAAGTCCTGTCCGAAAACTGTAGAGCCCATGGTTCTTCGAAGCCGACCATGCGAGCAAAACTGGAATTTTCGACTTCATGATCAGCCCTAAGGCAAGCCGATCTCCTGCGATCCCTTCTGCCCATCCTTGGTAGGCGAGATCCAAAAGAATGATATGAGAAAGGGAGGAGAGAGCATCGGTGATTTCTTTCCACTGAGCGGCAGAAAAATCGCGTCCGGTGGGATTGTGACAACCCGATTGCAAGATGATGAGCGTGGGTCCAGGCATCGCTTTCGCGGCAACGATCAGCGGCTCAGTTGTCGGAAGTAGATCCTCATCCAGATAGGAAACTTCTGTAAGAGTGAGTCCCGCTGCCTCGATCATATTTTTGTGGTTCACCCAACTGGGAGTGAGCAGGATCGCGCGCTCGATCCCCATCCGTCGTGCGAGTCGTAGGTTGAGGGAGAGCGCTCCCGTACCACCTGTCGTCGCAATGGAAGCGACGGAGGGCTGTGCTTCTCCGAAAATTAATCGTTCCGCAACTTCTCGATAGGCGGGGAGCCCTGCGAGTACCGGGTACGTGAAATCATTTTTGGTAAAGTCCTTGGTCACTTTCTCCATTGCCTGAAGAACGCTTTCAAGAATGACCGGCTTTCCATCATCACCAAGGAGCACTCCGATGGTGGCATCCAGAACGCCTGGCCCCGCTGCTTTTGCTTCTGCTGCAATAGCGAAGATTGGGTCTGGCCGCGAGAGTGGGAGCGATTGAAACGAGTTTTTCGTCACGTGGTCACTCTACCCGATTTTCCCTCTTTTGCAGGAACTTCCGCGAGTCTTAGGCTAGGCTCTGCCCATGCGTTGGCCGCCCGCCACCATGGCTACTCAGCACCCGGATAATGCACATGCTCCGTGGTGGAAGAAGGATGGGCAGGCGTTTATTTCGACGAATGATGAGATCGACGAGTTGATCACGCTCTTTGGCGAACTCTCGATGGACGAGTACATGTGGGACTGGGAAGGGAAGTACGTCGACGAGGCCGTGGGAGAGAAAATCTTCGCACGCGCGCACGATCTCTTCTCCAAGCGCGCACTCGGTCGGGATATCCACCTCACCTACAGAATCCCCGCGTTTGACGGAGAAGCGATGCACCGCATGGCTCGCGCATTCATGAACATGCTCAGTCTCGCCGATCTCGCGGCGGACATTGGGATGCACTGTCCTCCGGTGCGAGAGATGTTTCTTCCGCTCACGACGACAGCGAATCAACTCATTTCCGTGCGCGAGGCTTTCATGCAAGTTGCCGATTACCATCGAGGGATCTTTCATGGCGGAAAGGAGAACGGTGGAGGACTCCGGAGTGCTGTGCAGCTCACACCGCTCGTCGAAGACACCGACTCGATGTTTAGTATCGAAAAGATCCTTCGTCCGTACTGGGAGAGCCTCACCAAGCAGAAAACAGATCTCGCAGAGACCGGTCAGCGCGTGTTCCTCGCACGTTCCGATCCCGCACTCAACGCGGGTCTGGTCCCTGCGGTCCTTGCCATCAAAGCTGCGCTCTCGACGTCTATACGACTGGGCGAGGAATTCGGGTTCCCGGTGTACCCGATTA
>JAGVCI010000047.1 GCA_020059985.1 Candidatus Peribacterales bacterium
CCGACACCCT
Source organism: Candidatus Peribacterales bacterium (assembly GCA_020059985.1). Classification (GTDB taxonomy): domain Bacteria; phylum Patescibacteriota; class Gracilibacteria; order Peribacterales; family Peribacteraceae; genus JAGVCI01. The sequence continues at coordinate 11 of JAGVCI010000047.1, forward strand.
TCAGTCTCTTTGTGGTCGTTGAATCAAACGGTGCGACGTAGTCTTTATCTCGTAGCATATTCGAGCATGCGGTCGTTGCGATGCCTTTCTCGCAGTAGACATCTTTGGCGAGATAGGGGACCCCAGAGAGCGGATGATCACTGATGCCCTGTTCATCTATTTTTTTGGCTTCAGCTAGGGCTCTTTCGTAACTCTTGTGGACGACGGCATTGAGCGTCTTATCTACCTTTTCGATTCTGTCGATGCACGCTTGCACGAGCTCCGTAGCCGAAATCTTCTTCTTGCTCAGCTGCTCATGCGCTTCGGTGATGGTCAGTTGATGCAGCATGATCATCCGTGCGCGGAAGGAACTTGGATTTGATGGTCTACAGTCGGAAGCGCGCTCACAGCGAGAAGATCATCGGGGTCTGCCTGTTCATCGGTGATCACGTCCTCGCGGAACGAGTTCGTGAGTCCGGTGACGGACGCAGTTGGCTCGGTCTTCGATGTATCCACTTCCTGGAGCATCTCGATGTAGTCCAAAATCTTCGTGAGCTCACCGCTGAATTTCTCGACCTCGGCATCCGAGAGCGTGAGGCGCGCGAGCTTCGCGATATGCCGGACTTGATCCCCTGAGAGCTTTGCCATGACGCCGGCAGGATAGAGATTTCGATCTCGTTAGGGAATCGAGGAAATCGAAGAAATCGAGGAATTCTTCCAGCTATACTCCTGGGCGCATGAAGATCAATCGACTCCCCGGCCGCAAGAACGCAGCAAAGGTCCTCGCCAAGGGGAGGCTGTGGCGTGGCAATACCCTTACCGTTCGATGGATGCCAGGCGCGCCCAAGCACCCGCTCATCAACCCAGAGAAGGTTGCGGTCTACGTGGGCACATTTGCCTCAACCAAGCTCGACAAGTCCGCTGTGAGACGTAATCGCATGCGTAGACGGTGCCGAGAAGCCCTACGGACGGAGCTCAAAAATCAATCGAAACTGCCGACGATCCAGTTGTTGCTCTCGCCCCGGTCGCGTAGCCTAGAGTGCGACTTCGCGGAGATCGTTTCCGATGTCCGTGCCTTCCTTTCCAGCGTCCGATAGATGGCCTCTAGCAAAAGCAGACTCCGCGATATCTTAGAGTTCACAGTGCTCTTCACTGCGCTGTATTTGCTGTCGCATTTTGCGCTGCGACAATTCTTCCCGCAGTGGTTCGGACCGGAGTCAGCGGAGGTCGGCATCTTCCTCGAGATGCAGGACCCGACGGTGAAGGGTGATCACCATCCGCTTGTCGAGCTGCGCAATAAAACAGAGAACGCACTCGAGTTTTCGGATCGCTGTCCCATGCCGCCGTTCGATGTGGAGTACAAAAGTGGTGGCGAGTGGACGAAACTGGAAACCACAGAAACAGCCCTTTTGTGCCCACCATTTCAAAGGGTTGAGCCGGGCCAGGTCGTGACAGTCGATCTCGCTCCGTGGAAATACTCACTCTTCAGTGAGTACGGTGAGTACCGTCTCACGCTTCCGATTGTCGATGAACTTCCGTCCACGCCCGAAACAGTGAGCGTGGAATTTTCCACCTCGCCCGTCGGTGTGGTCACGCAAACATTCCGCGCGTTCGTGACGAAGCCGCTCCTCAACTTGCTCATCTTCATCGCGTCGCTTGTTCCCGAGCACGACCTCGGTGTCTCCATCATCATCCTCACCGTGTTCATCAAACTTCTGCTCTTCATCCCGACCCAGCATGGACTCGAAGGTCAGCGACGTATGCAGGCGGTGCAGCCGAAACTCGATGAGATCAAACAGAAGTACAAAGGTGATCCGCAGAAATTGCAGGCGGAGACGATGCGCGTATGGAAGGAACACAAGATCAATCCGCTGCAGTCGTGTCTGCCACTCCTGATCCAGTTCCCGATCTTGATCGGACTCTTCTTCGTCATCCGCGATGGCTGGCACTTGGAACTTTCTCGTCACCTTATTTACAGCTGGAACCAGACTCTTCCGTGGACGTTCGATACCCATTTCCTGGGGCTCAACCTGCTCGACCCACACGCCTACATTTTCCCGCCGCTCCTCGTCGTCATGCAGTTCGTGCAAATGAAGTTGAGCTTCGCGATCGCGAAGCGAAAGAAGGACAAAAAGGAGAGCGCCGACGGAAAGGAGAAAACCCTAGAAAAAGCCGAAAAGAAGCCACTCTCACAGCAAGAAATTCAGCAGAAAATGATGCTCTATGGGCTCCCACTTATGATAGGATTTTTTGCTCTCCAGTTCCCTGCAGCGGTGTCGCTCTACTGGGGAATCTCTACTCTGTTTGGCATCGGCCAGCAGCTCGTGGTGAATAGAAAAGAATTGTAATTTTTACCCATGGCCATCGATCGATCATCGTCCGGCGCTGCGGAAAAACTTCAGCAACCTGAGAACAAATGTGCTGTGGTTATTTCAGTCGACCTTTCCGGAAAAGCGGACACTCGACGACAGCTCAACATTCTCACCGCAGTGACCGAAAAAAATATTCCGGCAAATACCGGAAGCGGAGCAGAGGTCGTTGGTGTCGTGAAAGATCTCACCACAGAAGAGGCAGAGGATGTCGTGGGATACATTTCTCACAGGGTCATTCTTCCTGGCGACGTGGAACTCGCTATGCAATTCCCTGATGTTCCAGCTGCAGAAAGAAAAATTGCCTTCGTCAGAACGGTCATCAACGAAGAAGTTGAAGACTGCTTGCAATCACAGGGACATCGCTAATCGACGCTATGCGACAGTAACGTCCTCACAGAGGTAGACGTCCTGGATGGCCTGGAGGATCTCCACGCCCTGTTCCCGCGTCTTCTGGAAGGCTTTGCGGCCCGAAATGAGGCCAGTGCCACCGGCGCGCTTATTGATCACCGCTGTGCGCACCGCCTGCGCGAGGTCGTTCTCCCCGGACGCGCCACCGCTATTGATCAGGCCGATGCGTCCCATATAGCAATTTGCCACCTGGTAGCGCGTCAGATCGATCGGATGGTCCGAAGTGAGCTCTTCGTACATTCGCTTGTCCGTCTTGCCGTAGGGGCTTTCTAGGCCCATTGCGAGGTACCCCCCGTTCGTCTCCGGAAGCTTCTGTTTGATGATATCGGCCTGGATCGTCACTCCTAGATGATTCGCCTGGCCCGTGAGGTCAGCCGCCAGGTGGTAATCCTTGTCCTTTTTGAACGCGGAATTGCGGAGGTAGCACCAGAGTACGGTGAACATTCCCAACTCGTGTGCGCGCTCGAACGCGCGCGAAATTTCGACGATCTGGCGACCAGACTCCGGCGAGCCGAAGTAGATCGTGGCTCCTACACCGACGGCGCCCATGTGGAACGCGAGATCGACGGAACCAAAGAGGATCTGATCGAAGGCGTTTGGATACGTGAGGAGTTCGTTGTGATTGATCTTCACGATGAAGGGGATCTTCGTCGCGTATTTCTTCGCGACAATCCCGAGTCCGCCGACCGTAGAGGCGACGGCGTTGCATCCTCCATCCATCGCGAGACGCACGATATTTTCCGGATCGAAGTAATCAATATTCTTCGCAAAACTCGCGCCCGCGGAGTGCTCGATTCCCTGGTCGACCGGAAGGATAGAGAGGTACCCCGTCCCGCCGAGTCGTCCATGACCGTACAGCGACTCCAGATTGCGGATGACATCTTTGCTGCGATCGGACTCCGAAAAAATTTTCTTCACGTGATCAGGACCCGGGAGGTGCAGTCGCTCTTTACTGATCTTCGGCGTGTGAGTGAGCAGGCTGTCTGCCTCGGAGCCGAGATGTTTTCGGATGTCAGCAATCTGCATGAAGGAGAGGGGAGTTGGCCCAGAGGCTAGCACGACTCTCCCCCGGATAGCTAGTCTTATTCTTGTTTAGAATAGGCGTTTCTTGCCCGTATTTTAGGTTGCAATGAATGTGAAATTAACTATACTTTGGCGTCCGCAGATTCAGGAGCACGACGCTTTTGAATCGTTGCGGAATGCTCTTTAGCACACGAGGTGCATGATGCTTGTCCTTACAAGGAAGGTCGGCGACCGGATCAAGATTGGCGACAACATCACTGTTGTCATCATTAAGATCCGCGGTAATCAAATTACTGTTGGCATCGAAGCTCCGAGGGATGTCAGGATCATCCGCGGCGAGCTCGACCCATTCGACGACTATGAAGAGCAAGACCCGGTAGTGGTCTGACCACTGCCGATCAGCGCGGGTGCCCACAAGGTACTCGCGCTGTTTTTTTATCGTTCCTCCTCTATCCTTTTCGCATGTCACTCGTCCTCTACAACACGCTCACCAAGAAGGAGGAAGAATTTGTCCCCTCTAAAAAGGGGAAGGTGACAATGTACACCTGTGGACCCACGGTCTACGGACGTCCGCACATCGGAAACTACTCGTCCTTCCTCATGGCCGATCTTCTTCGACGTTGGCTGGAGGTCGGACATGGTTACACCGTCACTCATGTGAAAAATATTACGGACGTCGGACACCTCGTCGCTGACCGCGACACCGGTGAAGACAAAGTGGAGAAGCAGGCGCGCGAAGAATTTGGAAAAGTGACACACGAGAGTGTCATCGCGATCGCGCGGAAGTACGAAGCAGAGTTTTTGGAGGATGAAAAAGCGCTGAATTTCAAAGAGCCGGCCCACCGTCCACGCGCGACGGAGTACATTGATCAAATGCGAGAAATGGTGATCTACATGCTAAAAAGTGGCAATGCCTACATCACGGAAGATGGCATTTATTTTGATGTCACGACCAGCCCCGACTACGGAAAACTTTCGGGAAATACTTTGGACAGTGTGGAGTCGGGATCACGCGTCGACGTGAACGAAAAAAAGAAACATCCTGCAGATTTTGCGCTCTGGAAATTTTGCGTCGGACAAAATGAGCACCATGCACTGCGGTGGAAGTCACCGGGTGAAGGGACACCAGAAGGTTTTCCGGGTTGGCACATCGAGTGCTCCGCGATGAGTCGCACACTACTTGGTGATCAGATCGACATTCACACCGGAGGAGAGGACAACATCTTCCCGCATCACGAGTGTGAGATCGCGCAGAGTGAAGCAGTCACAGGAAAGAAACCGTTCGTAAAACTGTGGCTCCACCGTCGTCGCATCCAAATGGGTGAGGAGAAGATGTCAAAGAGTCTTGGCAATGTGTTAAATCTAACAGACATCAAAGATTTGGGGTTCGAGCCGCAAGATCTGCGTTATTACCTACTTTCTGTGCATTATAGGACAAATCTGAAGTTTACGCAGAAGGGTCTTGAGGATGCGCACAAGGCGCGCAGGAAAATTCTGGAGTGGATGAGCGAAGTGGAGGCTGCAAAGAAATCCACGTCTAAAGAGATAGATGCGTGGGTGCAGAAATTTACAGAGGCACTGGATGCCGATCTCAACACGCCTGCAGCGCTCGCGGTCGTATTCGATTGCATGACATGGTCACGAACGGCAAATGCGCTGGGTGCGTGCCATTCATTCATTGGTCTCGTTCGCGATACCTTCGGGTGTTTCACGTCGCAGAGTGCTGCGTTACCACTTGCGGTGGAGCAATTACTCGAGGAGAGAATGCGTGCGCGAGCGGCAAAAGACTTCGCGAAGTCGGACACACTACGCGCCGAGATTGCGATACTCGGATACGAAGTACGTGACGTCGGAGAAAAACAGGAGGTGCGGCATCTCTAACCAGATGTTCGTTTTGCTTCACGTATCGAAGTTATTTATAAAACAAATTACATAATTTGCAATAAATTATTTTATGAGTCTCCCACAGCGAAAGCGCACTGTTTGAGCTCAAATCTTGTCCAAGAATCGGCGAATACATCAAAAAAACAGCAGAGAAAACAGGAGAAACCTTTTTGAGCACCGTAACAGGAGGGGGATTCCCCCGTTTGAATGGTCAGCATGGCACAGTTCCGCATCTTGCGCCTGTGTGAGTGCTCTCCTAGGATCTCTCGCAAGATCCGCTCCTTACCAAGGGAAGGAGAGAGATCCATGTTCCTGTTCGTTCACAATCCGGCAACTTGCCTCCCTGCAGAGTGCACGGGATGACAAGAATCTCACACGTGGCGAATACATTCTCCGCCATGTTCGTGTCCCTACCCTTTCACAGGGCAAATGAAGGAAGACTTCGGGTCTCGTGTTCCCTCTTTATATATAAGGAGAAGATCACCACTTCGTTGGCGATCGTTCTCACGCATTGTAGAGCCCGGGGATTGCCTTATCCTGCCCTTTGATCACTCACACAAACAGAAACAACATCGTACCTTGGTTTTTAGTTGTTTCTTCCTAATCCCTATATGGACTTTATTCGTATGAAGAAAGTCCTGGCAGGGGTATCGGTTGCAGCCATCTCGCTCACCCAAGTGGGTACGGCGTTCGCTGCTTACTCTGATGTCCCTTCAGGCGTGTGGTTTGAGGATGCCGTCCAAGCTTTCTTGGATGCTGGCTACCTCGATGCCTCACAGCCGCGCTTCCGGCCTTCTGATCCGGCCAACCGCGCGGAATTCGTTAAGCTCGTCGTCGAGCTCAACGGAGGAATCCTTTCGACTCCTCCGGCTGTGCCGAGTTTCGATGATGCAGCTCCTGGCGCTTGGTACTACGGGTACTTTGAAGAGGCCGGGAAAGAAGGATGGGTCCGCGGTGATAACAACTGCTACGGCAGTCATCCCTGCTACGCTCGTCCTGGTGCGAACATCAACCGCGCAGAAGCTGCGGCTCTGATCGTCCGCTCCTTCGGTCTCGCTGCTACCGGCGATGCACCGCAATTCGTCGATAACCCGTCTGGCCAGTGGTACACGGACACCATGCAGGTGGCCGCTGATCACTGCGTCCTCCAGGGTGACGACGCTACGGGTCGTGTTCGTCCGGGTGACAACATGAACCGCGCAGAAATGGTCGTCATGCTTTACCGCGTTGACCAGGGTCTCACCTACGGTGTGGACTGTGGTGGAAACGTCGGTGGCGAGGCGATGATCGTCGACGCAACTGCTACTTCCGAAACGACAGTGGAAGTCGAGTTCAACGTCACGCTCGATGCAGCATCTGCAGAAGATGTCGCTACATACACTGTGATGAACGGAGTCGAAATCCCGGTGTCTTCAGCCGATATGGCTGGAACGCAGGCAGTTGAGCTTACGCTCGGCTCCCCGCTGATCGCCGGTGAAGAGTACACGGTCACGGTTGAGGGTCTCCTCGCTGCTGACGGTACCGTCATCGATGACTCCATCACGTTCCTCGGATACACCGCGTTCGTTCAGGGCGACGGTATACTCGAGCTCTCCCTCTCTGCTTCCAATCCTGTCGGTGACACTGTTCCGCAGGGCGCGGTCGGTGTTGTTCTTCTCTCGGTGGACCTCACAGCATCTTGTGATGACACCGTTCTCATCGAGAACCTCACGGTCCTCCATGAAGGATTCGGAGACGAGGCAGATATCACGGGTCTCTACGCTGCCATCAATGGCGCGCGTGTGACTCGCAAGCGCACGATCGACTCTGAAGATCAGACCGCCGATCTCCGCTTCGCATCTCCGTTGGTGCTCGATCCTTGTGAGACAGTGACGATCGATATCGTTGCTGACTTCTCGACGAGCCTCACGGCTTCTTCTGAGCACAACTTGGTCGTTGAACTCCCCTCCGATATCTTCAG
>JAGVCI010000103.1 GCA_020059985.1 Candidatus Peribacterales bacterium
CATGACCTTGAGTGAATTCCGCGATGTGCTCGTAGAGCAACAAGAGCGCGATGTGCGACTACCGCCGAAGAAAGTGATCCTCGCGATCTCCGATGTCACCCCAGAGAATGTGACCGAGGTCTCGGACGTGCTCCGCGCGAGCAATGTGACGGCAACGATCTTCATCCCGACAAAATTCATCGGACTAGAAGGGATTACGGAGAAACAGATCTTAAATCTCCTCGCCAACGGCAACGACATTCAATCAGGTGGTCACACGGGTGACGACCTGCGTTCACTCACGAATGCGCAGGTGGAGCTGGAGCTCGCGCAGAGCCGCAAGATCATCGAGGAAATGACCAAGCAGGCAGTATTTGCCATCGGGTACCCCATTGGAGGCGTGAATGAGCGTGTTGCACAGAAAGCAGGCGATGCAGGGTACCTTCTCGGCATCGGTGCCGCGCAGGAACGATCCTTCGTTCGCGCTGACCTCCTCCGTATTCCAAGTTTCGGCATATCTGCGTCATCAACAGCCGAAGAGGTCGTGGGACTTGTGACAGGGCAATAACGGGCCCACGACTTCTTTGGACCGCTTAAAAAAGTATTTCTCTATCGATTTGTTCCCCCACGCAGCATCATCTCTGCTTGCTGCGCAGCCTGTTCACCGATCATGCGCATCAAATCGTCCGTGTGGTAGTACGCGACATAGATGCTTCCGAGGAGGGCGAGAATAGGAATGATCCCGAGGAGACCGCGGAAGAACCCGCCGATCGTGCGGAGACGATCGCGCTTATCCATGTTTCGGAGGTGCTCCAAAATCTCTTCCAGCTTGTCGTCTGTTGTTGTGCGTGTGGGTTTATCCATCCCCTGTATTATAGCGAAAATCGCTCAAACTGTCACTTTGCTAGAAACCCCGTCGCCACTTCCGAATCGCCTCAAAGGCGCGGGTGAGTCGGTAACTTCCGGAGAGAGGGATATCCACGCAGTGCTGTAACTCGAGGAATGTTCCGCCGAAACCGGTCTTGAATGTCGTGACGCCCTGGAACGGATGATTCTTCGCACCCTCAGGGGCGATGCCCCAAAAGTTATAGACGTGATCGCCACGACGGATCGCGTCGCGGATCGCGGTCCATTGGAGAAGATAGCTCGCAGGGATTTTATCGTAAGCGTGTGTACTCGCTCCGTGGTGATAACTGGTCTCTCCACCGACGTGCATGTGGATAGACGATGCGATCACTTGGCCTTGGTACTCCGCGAGGTAGAGCGTGCACTCGTTGCGGTCACTGAATCGTCCGACTTGTGCGGTGAAGAACGCGTTCGTGTATGGCGTGAACCCATGACGCTTGCGGGTCTCATCGTGGAGACGCAGAAAGTGTGCGAGATCGCTCTTAGGGTTCTTCGACGCTCGGACCGTGACACCCTCGCGCTCTGCGCGGCGGATTAAATTGCGGGTGGTCTTGCGCATGGCCATGAGAATGGATTCCTCGGAGCAGGGGGTGGGATTGGGGGGTAGGGGGTAGGGGGTGGGGCTCCAGTAATCCGGTGCGGTGAGTGGTAAATACCAGATGTGCTCTGCGAGAAGGTGAAGCGGAGAGGGCACTGAGCCGGAAAGTGGCGCGAGCGAGGCTGGCCAGAAAGGACTCAGTCGCAGAAACGAGCACCGATGCTCTTTCGCGACGCGTGTGAGCTCACCGATCAGGAGGTCACTCACTATTTTTTCTTTTCCGCGTTCACATACAGGTCCGTAGGGGATTGCGAGATGTCTGCCACGACGTGCGGGCACGACTATGCTCAAGCAGATCCCGACGATCGCGCCGTTCTCACGGACTTCCAACCGGATCGGCTCTTGCGCTGTGTCACGGTAGACCTCACCCATCGTCCACGATTGGAGGAATGGAGAAAACTGCTGCCGCGTGAGGAATGCATCCCACTCCTGTGCGTTATTGGCTTTAGCGATCTGCATGTGGAGAAGACGGTAGCACCTCGCTCAAGGCGCGGACCAGCGAGCGACCTTGGCCCAGAGTCATCGTGGGGTGCGTGGGGAGGGAAAGGATCTGCTCGCATGCGGCCTCCGCGACAGGATCACTCCCCGGAACGTAATTCACCGGATCGAAATCGACGCCCTCGGGACAGACGACGCACCCGGTCCATCCATCGTGGAGATGAATGTTCTGTTTCTTCAATTTCTGTCTGATCTCCTCTGCGTGCATCGTGAAGAGCGGGAACTTCTGGAGTGGAAGATCGCCGGTGACTCCGCTGAGCATCGGCCACTGCTGCTCCTTTCCTTCCTCGAGGAAGAACTGCGTGAGGGCACGGCGATGATCATTGATCTTTTGAAGCTTCTTCCATTCTCCGAGCGTGAGAGCAGCGCAGGCATTGGGGAGAGCGTGGAGCGCAGGGGACATCTGTCCCTGTTTCTCCGTAGCGGTAAGGATCGGGACCAGTGCGCCGATCATGCGGGCGAGCTGCAGGATCGCTTTTCCGATGCCGACACCGATCAACGGTCGAGAGACGAGGTACACGAGTGGGTAGAGGAGCAGACGCACGATGTGGAGATGCGATAATCCGCGCGCCTTCGCTTCCTCACCTTTCAGAAGTGCGGAGACGGCACTCTGTTTCGACACGATCGCACCACCGGTGATCCCCGAAATCGCCTTGTCGCGACCGAAACTGAGGAGAAGGAAGTCACCAGCGCCGATTGGGGCTGGCCCTGATGCATCAGGAAGCACGTGTGCGCAGTCTTCGATGAGCGTCAGGTGTTTCTCCGCACACAACGTGCGCAGCTCTGCAGTGGGCCCTGGGATGCCGAACGTGTGCTGGCAGATCACTGCTCGCGTGCGGGGTGTGAGACATTCGCGGACGCTCTCGGCTGTGAGGTTCAACGTCTCGCGATCGATCTCGGCGTAGACCGGCACGCCGCCCGCGGCGTGAATAGCATTCGGCACCACAACGCAGGTGTAGCTCTGGACGATCACTTCTTCTCCGGCCTTGAGGTGCATCGCTTTGAAGAGAGCGACGAGTGCTTCTCTGCCGCTCGCGAAGAGTGCGACGTCTCCGTGAAGAGCATCACTCAGAGAGTGGCGCAGGATCTCTCGGTCGCGACCACGCTGCCACTTCCAGGGCATGAGGAGGAGTCCTATGCTCCTGAGCGCGTACGAAAGCGTCACGTGCGGCGCGAAAGTGTGGTGGATAGGGGAGAGGAGACTCATGGGAGGAGGCGCGTGATCGTGGCATGACTCATACGGCCGACCGCCGCAAGAAGAGAACCGGCTTCGAGTGCTTGCGTAGACTCACTGAATCGTTCGACGCTTCGCCCGTAGCCTCGTTCGAACATCGCGGCACTCCGCGGGTGAAGGAAGATCACCCGGTCGAAGACGTCACGCGCGAGGCCGCCGAGCTCGGTGTGGGTACGGTCCTGCACTTCGCCAAGCTCGATAAGTCCGGGTGTGAGGAGAACCTTTTTGTCGGCTGGTTGGCTCTTTGCCCAGGCGATAGCGGCGCGGAAGCTCGCCGCGCTCGCATTGTGGGTGTCATCGAGCACCGTGACGCCGCTGCGTGTATCTACGTGGAACGTGTGCGCGGGAGGCGCGAAGGAACTGAGCCTCGTCGCGATCTCTTTGCGCGCGAGTCCGAGGTGCTCGGCAGCGGCGATCGCGAGGAGAACGTTCGTGACGTTATGAGTGCCATGGAGCGGGAGAGCGAACGTGGTGTCTCCCACGCGGAATCGTATCCCGCTCGGTGTCTCTTCGATGTCATACGCCTCGATGTCGTTGTGCCCGCCGGTTCCGACGGTGAGTACGGGGCTTGCGGCTTTGGATTTCACTGCCGCACAGAGGTCGCAGTCCACATTGAGGAGAGCGAGACCACTGGCGGGGAGCGCTTCGAAGAGTTCTGCCTTCGCATTCTGCAGTGCCTCCTGCGATCCGAAGAGCGCGATGTGCTGACTCCCGATAAATGTGATGATCCCGATCTGTGGTCGTGCGATTTCTGCGAGGAGTCGGATCTCTCCCGGTGCGTACGCGCCCATTTCTACGATCAAGATCTTCGGAGGACTCTGGAGAGTCTTCGTGAGCCACTGCGCGACTCCCATTTCCGAGTTCACGTGCGCAGGAGTGGCGACCGCTCCTTCTTTTTTGAGGGTGTGTGCGAGGAGTTCTTTCGTCGTCGTCTTTCCTACGCTCCCCGTGATGCCGATGACCGTGAGATCATCGTGAGCCGCTCGCAGAGACTTTGCTCTCTCGAGGATCCGCTTTTTAAGGAAATAATCGAGCGGTGCCAAGAGCTGCCACGCGATTATGAGGAAGAAGGGGATGAAGAGCGGGAGGAGAGGGAGCACGAGCGGCTCTCTATCGACGAACGCCCACGCGGTTCCTGTAGTGAGGAGGAGTGTCAGCACACAAAGCGAGATCGCCTTCTGTGTCCAGATGGGCTTGGGTTGTCGGCGCACGACGGTCTGGAGCAGACCGAGCGCCGTGAAGGCGATGAGGGATGCGGCGATCCACTGTTCCTGGGAGAGGAACGAGAGAACCAGAGGAATCGTGGTGAAGAGCAGCAGCAGCGGGCGCGTGATCCCGAAGAATTGACGCATGAGTCCTTCACTGCGCATGTGTTCCCGCAGGCGATCAATGCGCCACTCTTTGATCTGCCACAGATGCGCGAACGTGAGGAGTGGCGAGAGTGATGACGCGACGACCAAGCCGATGAGGAGTATCGGATTTGTGATCATGCGAGCAGAGGACGGATAACGGCGGCGATTTCAGTCGCACGGTCTTTATGCACGCCGTGGCGTACGCCCGGGTAGCGGTGAACCGTGAGCGTCGGGATCGCTTTCTGAAAGATTGCGGCGTCGGTGATGGGCGTCATGCGGTCGTCTTCTCCCCAGAAGAGATCAGTTCCGATCGAAATTTTCGGAAGAAGTGATCGCAGATCTTCGCGCGTGACGAGGATCAACGTTTCGCGCATGAGTGGTGACGCTTTCTCGTAGTCATGCACGCGCACGAGTCTGTAGAGGAGTTTTTTTCCGAGGGGAGAGAGCGACGCGAGTCCTGGGATCGACAGGAAAAACTTCCCGGTCTTCGCGAGCGTGAGTCCGAAGATGCGTTTGAAGTGTCGTGGATGACGGATGCCTGCGGGCGCGCAGAGGAAAAGGTGGATTGGTGGTCGCACTGACCCGCGAACGAGCATCTTGATCGCGATGCGACCGCCGTGGGAGTGTGCGAGCAGGAGATACGGACGGTCTCCGATATTCTTTTTGATAAAAGTTTCCACCCAGTCGACGTAATCATCTGTGTTCCAGGGACGACTGGGCTCGGGTTCCGCGCCAAACCCCGGCAGATCCGGGGTGAGGATGTCGAGAACTTCTGAATGCAGGGCGGCGCGCAGGGGATCGAAGGATTCCTTGGAGCCTCCCCATCCATGAAGGCACAGGAGGATCGGCCGATTGGGCTGCGGCGAATTCATCCGGCCCAGTATACGGGATTTTGGCTCATTTCACGCGAAAAACGCGGCTGGAATTGCTCCCAGCCGCGTCCTTCTTTTTGGCTACAGCGAGCACCAGGTGACCGGTGCGGTGTTGAGCGACTCGCACTTCGTACCGTTTTCCGTCGTCGTGCAGATGTCGTTCGCGTTTCCGCCGTCGGACTTGTCGGATCCCGTTCCGCCGTCGATACGGTCGGTTCCGTTGCTGCCTTCGGCGTTGTCGTTACCGCCACCACCGCAGATATCGTCGCTGCCGTTGCTGCCGTCGAGCTTGTCGTTCCCTTCACCGCCGTCCAAGTGGTCGTTGCCGTTCCCTCCGTCGAGCTCGTCGTTATCGGCACCGCCCAGGAGGGTGTCATTTCCGTTGCCGCCTTCGAGTTTGTCTCTACCTTCCTCGCCAGCGATCCAGTCGTTGCCGATGCTGCCGTCGAGCTCGTCATTTCCTCCGCGGCCGCAGATGATGTCGTTCCCGATACTACCGTTGATGTCGTCTTTTCCAGATGTGCCGACGATCACATCGTGTCCTTGCGTGCCGTCCAACGTACCGTTGTACACATCGCCGTCGTCACTTCCGCCGTGAATGATGTTGCTGCCGTCCACCCAAATGGTTGCAGACTTCGCATTGCAGATTGGCTCGATGTCACAGGCATTTCCGATGCCGTCATTGTCCGCATCAGCTTGATCTGGGTTCGGGATGCTCGGACAGTTGTCGCTGTCGTCATTGTCGCCGTCGTCGTCCGCGTCGATGTCCGTGTTATTGAATGTGCAGGTCACGGTCTCTCCGGCAGCCACGTTGAACGTTGCCGTTCGGGTGCCCGTGTTCCCGGAACTATTGGTGGTGGGATCGCTGCAGACGATGCTCGAGAGCGTCCAGCCTCCGAGCGCTGCTTCCGTTGTGGTGTAGGTTCCCGGGTCGACTGCGAGGGTGATGCTCTGACCATCCGCGATGGAACCGCTCAAGCTTCCGCTGAAGCTGAACGGCGTCGCACTGCCATCCGGAGTCGTCTGCTTCGTCACGGTGATCGATCCCTTCTTCGTGTTCACAAAAGTACAGGTCACCGATTCACCGGCGGCGAGCACGATCGCATTGATTGGGCTGCCGTCGCTACAGGTTGCCGATGTCTGTATCCATCCTGTCTGTGCATCTTCACTCACGCTGTATGTTCCCGCGGCAAGAAGTCCGCTGTCATTGGACTGACCATCAGATAACGTAAATCCATCCTGATCGTAGCTACTGGTGAAGGTGAAGGATCCCGATCCTCCAATGGTTTGCTTCTGCACGATGATGCCGCTGCCCTTCGTATTCACGAAGTGACAGGTCGCAGTCCCACCTGGACTGACCGTCACAGTGCAGTTCGCCTGGTTCGGTGTCCAGTTCGCCACAGCTTGCTCGGTGATAGTGACTTGCGTGTTCGCATCAACGAAGACATCGAAAAAGCTACTCACCGTCTGGCCTGTTTGCGTCGTCGTGAGCGTGAGTGATCCTGTGTTCGCATTCACTGCATTATGCGTGAAGGTGAATGGTCCCACGCCACCGATCGTTTCTTTCTCCACAGTAATCCTCGCGCGGCGCCTGTTCACGATCGTACAATTCAGATCCTGGCCAGGTGCGACAAGAAGATTCGAGCAGTTGTTGGAAACCATCATCCATCCATCCTGTGCGGTCTCATTGATCGTGTACGTTCCACTTAGCGTGAGAACCGTCGATGCGGATCCGTTCGAAGTCGTGAGGTTGAAAGGGGTGATTCCGGTTCCCGTGAAGCTAAACGTCCCATTTTCTCCTTGAGCTTCTTTTCGTACGGTGATCGATCCACTATTGAAGTCGTATGTGTCGTTATTAATCATTACATTGTCGATGAGAATGGTTTGTTCGTTGTCGTCTGGGAATATCCAACCTGCGTCCACGGCGATAGTAACTGCAAGAATTTTGGCCGTTCCTGCGAGAGTCACAGCATTAGCGTATGTATCAACTGATGTCCCTCCAATCTGTGATGTATCAAACCGGGAATCCAATGATTGCAAAAGGTTTCCGGTCGTGTCCCACATGTTCGGTGTGCAGCCTCCTGTGAAGGGCGGAGGTCCGATGTATATGAATATATTGCCATCCGCAGGTTGTTCAAATGTTCCATTTCCATTTCTATCAAGCGAAACCTGGAAACGCGGCGCACCTCCTTTGCAATCGTCATCAGTCACATTGAAGTCTGTGCTGAGTTTTGTGAGGTCACTAAACTCTAGTCCATCGTAATGATGGAAATCCATGCCGGTAATACCGGCTGCAGCATCAGGGATGGCCACAGATTGGAACTGAAGGACACCTCCAACGTTTTGGACGTTACCTTCAAATTCAATGAGTGGATCCGCAGCAATAGCCAGCGTTGCGACGAGTCCGATGGCACCGCCCGCTGCGGCGAGAGAAAGAAAACGCTTCATGGGAGAGGGGGGAAGGGGTTGGGAATGAAAGCGAGCCGATGAAAATAGTCAGAGATGAGGAGAGTGTGAGATGAAAAAATACGATGCTTAACTTTGGATTCTACTGAGAGAGCATCCTGATCGATAAAATTTTTGTTGACTGAATGCCAAGGTCTTATGTCTCGTGTTTTTTTCTGCACGCATTTCGACGACTCGCATTGTGTCGTATTAGTAAAAGAAAGCCTGCCCGAGCGCGATTGCGTTCGTGTTTCCGTCTGTGATTTTTTCGTGCACATTATGTGCACTGGTGTTTTCTTCGGAAGTTTGTCAAGAATCTGCACGAGAGAGACCGATGCGTACGAAGAACCGTGTGTCATGACACACTGTAGAACGTTCGGGAGAGAACATTCTTAACGCGGTTCTCCTTGCCGAGAAGAAGTAAACGTTCTGTGCAGCGATCTCTCGTTGTCCTACCGTGCTGGGTACAAGTTCGTACCACGGAGGTCTTGCATTTGCTTGCGAGCGGTATTGCCGAGTTCGTCCAGGCAGATATTGCGCTGGCGTCCGGGAGGCGCGTACATGCACTGCAATCTCTGATAGCGGATATCGTTTACGTACGGACGCTTTGCGGTGTTCAAGTCCTCAGTGGGTTTGAACTCTGCATACGTTCTGCGGTTGAGACGCACATCGCGTGCGAAGTCTTGAGCTCGCATTCTCTGCAAACGCGCACGCAGATGATTCTGGCCACGGTCCATACCATCATAAAGCTCAAATGCTCCAGTTGGTCGACTCATCCCACCTTCCACTTTTGCGCGCGCCTTCTGCCGAGCGATGCACCGCTCTGTGTGATCACTGTCGACGTGTGCGCAGACACGAAGAAGCTGCTCTTCCTTAGTCAACGTCTTCGAAGCCACTGTCGCTGCAGATGCGACGAAGGGAATACAGAAAAGAACGAACGCCGAAAGGGAAAGGAGGGTGCGATGCATGGGTTCCATTTTCGTTCCTTTCGCGTCGTGTTGCAAGTTTTTAGATTGGCAGCCTCTGCTTTTTAGCGTGGTGACGCATAAAAAGAATGCCATTCCTTCCGACTGAAGTGCTTCGGAAGGAATGGCGCTGTTCTTCTGCTTTCTGAATACAAATTATTTGAGGATCGTCACTGCCGCATCTGCCGACAGGCTGATGCGAGACAATTCGGTGAGAGCACTGTAGCCACCTTCCTCATCGACGGTGCGGTGCGAAATGATGATGTCTCCGGTCGGGAGTCGGTTGACGATGAGATCGTCACCACCACCGATGTACCAGACGCTGGCCGAGGTGAGGGGAGTCGTCGAGAGGTCGCTCACGTTTCCAGGAACCGTGAACTCGCTGCCGGTGTAGGTACCAAGATCGATTGTTTTACTCTGAGCGCCAGAGACAACGAGCGCAGCGGAAACCTCGGGAGTGTCGGTGTCGGACGTGGCTTCTGTCGCGACGAACTGCCACTCGAGAGTGACTTCGTCCTGTGTCGTGATGTCATCGACCATGTTCGGATCGCTTGGTGTTGTGGGTGCGCACGCGGCGAGTGTGAGCAGGGAAGCAGCCACGAGAAATGCGCGATTCTTCATGAAGAAAAATGGGAAATAAATGAAGCGGTTCAGCCTAGCACGCGTCATGAAACCAGCACAGACAAAGAGGAGATTTCTTCCAATCCTCTTATTCCTCGAGGTCATCGCCAAAAGGCTTCATTGTTCAATTATCGTAATTATGTTAAAATATGTTCGATGGAAACACACCTCGCAGAAGGGCAGAGCGGCAAGGAGCGAGAGCCGGTTCGGGTCCGCTATTTTCCCGTGGACGACCGCGCGGCGATGCGGCTAGGCGGTCAGATCAAACAGGCGGAAGCAAAGGATGAAGTGACGATGGATCCGGATGCGGTTCGTGATGCGTTTCATCAGATTGATCCGTATGAGAGCTTGATGCGCACTCAATATTTCAGTCATGGTCCTATCACGACGTTGTACTTCTCAGACACCAATCCCAACCGCCCAGTGATCACTGGGCCTGTGCCGGACGAAATGATGGGGAAGGAAACGATCGATTTGCGGGTGGTGACCCGTGCGGGAGTCATCGAGTTAAAAGACATTCCAATCGGCATCGTGAAAGCTGGAGAAAAAGCGAGCACAGTCCAAGCGTTCAAGAATTGGTTTACCAGTGCGTTGGCTAAGTTTGTACCGGGAAGTCAGGCGAAGAACGATGCGGAGATCGATCGGCTGTTCAACCCTGACCAGGAAAAATAATTTTGAAGTGGTGTCACGGGCCGGGATTGAACCGGCGACCCCGGGCTTATGAGTCCCGTGCTCTACCAACTGAGCTACCGTGACACGCGCGCGGATTATGACGGACGATCAGGCGCTTTTGAAGCGATTCTTCTGAATATTTCCAATAGAAGATATTCGCTATCGGACATATCCAGAGTAGAATGTGTCTTCTCTATGATACAAGAATATATTGATCTTCATACGGAGGCTGTCACTCGCACTGCGTTGCAGCAGTTTTCTACTGGTCAGGATGTGCATGTTGCAGAAATTATCAAAATGTTCATTCGACGATGCCCCGCTTTAGATAAGTTGGGGAGAAGGGATGCGGTGAGAGAACGAGCTGTGCTGATTCGTCAAAAACTGAGCGCTCTCTATCTGGAATCGACAAAGAAGAGTGATCCAATCGATGAGGCGGGATATCAGAGAAGTCTCGACGAGTGCGGTCCGAATGTTCTCATTCGTAACGAAGAGCCTCGATTGGGCTGAGACTTGCTGCCCTGCGCGCAGGGTAGATTCCAAACACCAATCCAATCACGATGGCCATTCCAAGAGCAAGGAACGCAGAGAAGAAGCTTAAGTCGTAGGTGAAGCTCCCGAGGAATTGTCCTGCGACGAGCGCGAGGAAGAGCCCGAGGAGAATGCCGCCGACGAGTCCGACCACGCCTCCCCCGATGGTGAGGGTGACGGCTTCCAGGAGGAACTGGATCAAGATATCGCGGCGGCGAGCGCCGAGTGCTTTTCGTAGCCCGATCTCACGTGTGCGTTCGGTGACCGACACCAACATGATGTTCATGATGCCGACTCCGCCGACGAGGAGCGAAATACTCGCGATGAGCCCCAGGAACATGGTGATGCCGAATGCGACTGTCCCAATGATCTCCGTTGCTTGCGCGAAGGAGCGAGCGGTGAAGTCATCTTTGTCCGGGTCGTTCTCTGGGTTATCGATCGAGTGTCGTTGACGAAGGAGCGTCGTGATGTCTGCCTGCGTGAGGTCGTTATCTCCCTTGGACTGCAGCGAGATGTAATCGACGTGTGTCGTGCGTCCCATCATCGACTTGGCGATCGGGAGCGGGACGAAGATGAAGCTATCGAACTGTGCGGCGAGCGGGGAACCGAGTGCCTCGAGGACGCCGACGACGGTGAATTTGCGCGATCCGATCGTGACGCGCTTCCCGATGGGGTTCACCTGGTCGAAGAGATCTTCGGCCGCTTGCGACCCGATAACGGCGACGCTGCGTCCGCCTTCCACGTCTGTCGTGTCGATCAACCGGCCATCCGCAATTTTGAGCGACCAGTTGGTGAAGAGTTCTGCAGTGGTGCCGAGCACAATCGGTGCGATCTCTTTGTCGTCACTGCGGATGCGTGCGGCCACAAAGATGACAGGCGCGATGCTCTGCACCGTCGTAAGTCCGCGAATCGCTTCTACATCGCCGAAGGTAATGGTGAGTGTGCTTTTGCCGACTTGCTCCAGACCTTTCGGTTGAATCTCGAAGGTATTCGGCGAGAAGCTCTCCACTTGGCTCAAGATGAAACGTTCGAAGCTCGCACCCAGCGAGAGCATGAGCACGACGGACCCGACGCCGATGACGATACCGAGCGTGGTGAGGAGCGAGCGTAGGCGATTACGCTTCAGGCCCTCGAATGCCGCGTGAATAATGTCCGCATTTCTCATACTTATTCGTAGCGCATGGCTTCGATAGGACTCAAATCCGCGGCCTTGCGCGCGGGGTAAATGCCAAAGAGGAGACCGGTGCCGATCGCCATGGAAACGGCGAGCACGATGGAGCTGATACTCCAGGCAAATCGGTAGTCGGCGAGGAATTCCCCCGCGACTCGCGCTACGATCACCATGAGCACCAGTCCGCTGGCAATGCCGATGAGACCGCCGGTGAAGGTGAGGAACGCGGACTCCGCCAGGAACTGCGCGAGGATATCGCGTCGACGCGCGCCGAGCGCTTTGCGGAGACCAATCTCCTGCGTTCGCTCCGTGACGGCCACGAGCATGATGTTCATGATGCCGATGCCACCGACGACGAGCGAGATACCCGCAACCGTGGTGATGAAGAGCGTGAGTCCGAGCGAAACAGCGCCGAGAGTGTCTTGCGCTTGCTGTGCCGTGCGCATGAGGAAGTCGTCGTTCTCCGTGGGGTCTCCCGTGAGCGGAGCGATGATTCCGTGACGAGCGCGGAGCAGTGACTCCACGTCTTTCTTTGCAAGATCCACGGACACATCGTCTGCGGCCTGCATGGTGACCATGTCGAGGTACGTCCGTCGTGTGACTGCTCGAGCAGTCGAATTCGGTACGATGATGCGTTCATCGACATTCTGAAAGAATTGCGTTCCGATCGGTTTGACGACTCCGATCACCGTAAATTTCTCCTCACCCAGTTGGATCCGTTCACCTACGGGGTTCGAGTTCCAGAAGAGCTCTGCCGCGACATCCGATCCGATGACGGCGACTTTGCGCGCGGTGCGCTCGTCGGTCTCGTCATGCAGACGTCCAACATCTATTTCGATCTTCTGGTTTGAGTAGAACTCTGGTGTGGCTCCGACCGTACTTGGTTCCATCTGCTCTCTGCCGTAGATCGCTCGGCCAGTCATGAGGATCATGGGGGCGACACTCGTTACGGTGTCGAGAGAGCGGATGGCCTCGATGTCTGCGAAGGTCAATGCGTCAAAATCTGATCGTAGCGAAGCGCTTCCTCCTTCTGGCCCCTGCTTTCCCGGCCAGAGAGCTAGGGTTCGTGGACCGAGCGCGGAGATCTGTCCGAGGATGACACCCTCCATGCTCTTCCCAATTCCCGTCATAAGAACCACTGCCCCAACACCAATGATGATGCCAAGCATGGTCAGGAGAGATCGGCTCACATTGGCCGTGAGTCCACGCGTTGCCAATGTAAGAAGATCGCGATTGCGCATGGTTTACAGAGGGGGGCGTTTTACATTTGGCGTGTCGCTCTTTATCCGACCGTCGTAGATCTCGATTGTGCGTCGCGCATGGTCGGCCGTGCGTTGATCGTGCGTGACGAGGATGACGGTGTGTCCATCAGTGTGAAGTTTCTCGAGTGCTTCCATCACGTGCGCGCCAGAAACGGAGTCCAAGTTTCCTGTGGGTTCATCTGCGAAGATGACGTCAGGCTCGGTAATGAGCGCTCTTGCGATCGCCACGCGCTGCTTTTGTCCTCCGGAGAGCTGGTTGCTGAGGTTATACATGCGATCGGTGAGCCCCACGGCCGCAATCGCTTTCTCTGCTCGTTCGCGTCGCTCACTCGGGGCAATCGTCGGGTGGTAGAGAAGAGGAAGTTGCACATTCTGCAGCACCGATGTGCGTGGGAGCAGGTTGAACGCCTGGAAGACGAAACTCACACGCTGTGCGCGGATCTTTGCGAGCGAATCCTCGTCCATACGGCTGACTGGTTGCCCTTCGAAGAGGTAGCTCCCGCTCGTGTGATGATCTAAAAATCCGAGGATATGCATCAATGTCGATTTTCCAGAACCAGACGGACCGCGAATCGCGACAAACTCACCCTTCTCAATCTTCAAATTGATATCGAAGAGCACCGGTGTCTCCAGTTCGTCATTGAAGTACGACTTATGCAGACCTTTGATCTCGATGAGGGGCGCTGTTTTTTTCTCCATGGGGATTATTCGCGGATGAGGACGACGATTTGTTCGCTTCCTTCCAGTCCAGAGAGGACCTCCACTTCGCCGTCAGCACCGTCGAGGCCTGTCACCACCTGCTTCTCTTCCAGTGTGCCATCCTCGAGGAGTACGCGGACGAATTCTCCTTCGTCGGTGCGGAAGACCGCACGACCCGGGATAATCAGCACATCCTCCCGAAGGTCCGTGTAGATCTCGGCATCACCCGACATTCCTATGCGGAGGTTCTCTGGAGGAGTGACGAAGTCGAGTTTCACGAGGTACTTGGAGACGCCGTCGACATCAGTCGCCACTGGATCAATCTCGCTCACGCGGAGAGGGAAGGAAACTCGCGGGAAAGCGTCGAGCTCCACGGATCCGGATTGTGTGAGGACGACCTTCGGGATGTCGATCTCGGCAATGAACATCTCCACGCGGTATGGCGAGGAACCTAGCATGCTGATTGGGCGGTCGAAGCTTTCCAGATCGCCCGTGAATTCTCCCACTTTCATGCCGACCGTCGTGATGACGCCGTCATAGGGAGCGCGGAGGATCGTATCGTCCAAATGCGCACGTGCGCGCTTCAGCTCTGCGGCAGCCTGATTCACCGCGGCCTGCGCAGCATCGATCTCGGTCTTGCGTGCGCCTGCTTTATCACGGGCAAGAGCGGCTTCCGACGTACGGACGGCAGTCTCGTAGGTCAGGATGTCACTGAGTGCGGACTCTCGGGTGTTCTCTGCGGTTGCGAGACTATCCTCCTCAGCGAGGATTTTTGTCGTGTAGGACGCGGACGCATTCTTGAGATCGGTATGAACGGTGGTGATCGCATCGAGGGCGGTCGCGGCCGTCGTAATGTGCGTGGCAATCTCTTCTTTGATCTCTTCGCGTTCCGCGGTGTCGAAGAGGTTTCCCGCGAGGGGGAGACGTGCGACCAAGTCGTATGCATCATTCAACACGTTCGAGGCTGCCAGTATCGCACCACGAATCTGGTCCATGGCGACGAGTCCTTCCTCGTAGGTATCGAAGCTCGTGATCGTGAGCGATCGACCGGCGGTCAGGGCGTCCTCGGCCGATTCCTGTTGGTTGAGAAGAACAGACATTGCGGACGATTCGAACTGTTCGACCACACGGCGCATGCTCTCGCGTGCGAGGAGGTCGTCAAGAGACTTGATCGCTGTGTTCGCCGCTGTGAGCTGCTTGGAGCTCGTACTCTGCGCGGTCGCGACGGTTCCCGCTAGGCTGGTGCCCGCTTCTTTCCGGAGTTGTTCGAGCTTCTTCGTCGCATTCGCCACTTTGATCTCTGCGTTCTTCAGTGTCGTCTGTGCAGAGTCCAAAGCCGCGCGCTTATTCGCAAGTTCTGCTTCCGCAATCATGATGTCCTCTGGACGTGTGCCCTGCTTGAGTTCATTGAGTCTGGCGAGTTCCGCAGAGACGCGCGCCTGTGCGCCGTTCACATCTGCAGCGACGGCTTCATTCTTCAGTCTTGCGAGTTGCTGTCCTGCGGTGACGGTCTGTCCCTCCGTCACGAAAACTTCGGCAACAACGCCGGTCACCGGGAACTTGAGCGTGAGATCTTTTTCTGAGACGACTGTTCCCACTGCTTCGACAGTCTGTTGAATGTCACCCGGTTCTACTTCCGCAAGGACGTACTCCGGTGCTGCGGGCGTGAAGATCCACGAGATGCCCATTCCGAGGATAAGCACTCCCAAAGCCATTATTACCGAGACAACTTTGTGAGCTTTGACGAATGCACCCGTTTTACGGACTACACCGGTGACAAGGGCGCGAAATGGGGAGAGGAGAGACATGGGGAGGAGAGCGATAGTATATAATTATACCACATTTTTTGTTTATAGGAAGCCCCAAAGGGAGCTTTTATCCTAGCAGGGAAGCCCATTTAGCACCCTCCTATTTTCACCCTTTTTGGTGGGGGAAAAGTGCACAACTCGTAGGACGATTGAGTGAGAGTAAACTGTCCATTGGTTGCTTCTCCTTTGT
Source organism: Candidatus Peribacterales bacterium (assembly GCA_020059985.1). Lineage (GTDB taxonomy): Bacteria > Patescibacteriota > Gracilibacteria > Peribacterales > Peribacteraceae > JAGVCI01. The sequence goes on from JAGVCI010000103.1 coordinate 15,801, forward strand.
GGCATCTTTACGATGCCGACCTACTTCTTCCCTACTTTTTATGAACAAGAAAATTTTTCTGACGCTTACAAGTCTCTCGCTTCTCGCCGCTTGTCATCCGACGGCTCCTATCAATGACACAGTTCCGACGGAGGAGTCGCACTCTATGGATGAAGACGGTGAAAGCATGATGATGGATGGTGCAATGCACGTCGAAGGCGGCGTCGGCGGTGCTGGTTCCGCTCAGTAATCGCGAGACCATTAAAAAAGCCGCTCCCCACCGGGGCGGCTTTTTATAGTCATTTCATTTAAAAATCCTCATCGCTCACGAGAACGGTATTGGAGATGTGCTTGTCAAAATCCAATCCAGTTTCTCTACAGAGCTCTCGCAATTGATCGATTAAACTCTTCGGTACTTCTTGCGTGGTAGTTCCTGTGACTTGTTCCACATGGACAGATGAGTTTTCAGCAGGACCGTGCATAAAGAAAGAAGGAGAAAATAGCGTGCAGAACTTTGGCTGCTTCTGCGATTTTTGTCTGCCTTACAATGCTCCGAACTTTCTCGTTTATTTTTTTTCTTCTATTCGTAGCGGAAAAAATGAGGGTGAGCTTCTTGATGCTATGACAAACATCGTTACCATGAGGACGTGAATCCTCCGAAAAAGAAAAGCGATGGCGATGAGAAACTTGCTGAGGAACTCCTGAAGGCGCAGGAGGAACTTGCGAAGTTGAAAGATCTCGCGGGTCGCGCACAGGCCGATCTGCAGAATGCGAAGGATCGGTTGCAGCGGGAGGGTGCGGACATGCGTCGCTACGCACTCGAGGGTGCATTTCTCTCTCTGCTCCCGACAATCGACAATCTGCAGCGTGCGTTCAAACATCTCCCCGAGGAGATTTCCTCGCACGATTGGGTGAAGGGGATCCAAGCGACCGAGAGTGAGCTCATTCGGCAGTTACAGGCGCTCGGGCTCAAAAAAATTGATGCCGTGGGGCAGCCTGTCGACCCGAGCAAGCATGAGATCCTGCAAGCGGGACCGGGAGAAGAGGGAAAGGTCACCCAGGTCCTGGAAGAAGGGTATGAGCTGAATGGAAGAATCATCCGCCCAGCAAAGGTCATGGTCGGAAATGGAGAAAAATAGGAATTGTTTTGGTCGCGGGTAAGGAAAACCGCTTCCAAAAAAACTATTTCTAAAATCAAGAACCAGGGAGCAGGTTTCCTACCTGCGGACCTGGATCTGTTTTTTGAAGTCTTCTCCCTTCTCTTCGAAGTTTTTATACATGTCGTAGCTAGCTGAGGCGGGAGACAAGAGGCAACGACTGCCCGATCTTGTTACCCTCTTTGCGATTTTCACTGCTTCCTCCATCGTTACAGCATCAAAGATCTGGAGCTCTTCTTCCTTTTTCGAGCTCTCGAGCGCTTTGCGGATGATCTCTCGATTCTCTCCAAGGAGGATGACATTACGCGGATGGAGCGCGATCTCGTCGGCGAGGTTTTCAAACTTCAGCCCGCGATCTTTGCCGCCGAGGATGACGGTGTGCACTCCGTGATCAAACGATTCCAGTGCTTCGATGGTCGAGTGCGGTGTGGTCGAGATCGCATCGTCAATCCATTCGATACCATCGTGGACTCCGAGTGATTGAAGCCGATGGGGGAGTCCTTGGAACTTTTTGATCGTGTCTGCGGCGATTGCTTCAGACACACCCAGGTACTCCGCGACTTTCCACGCACCTGCGGCATTCCGCAGATTATGCAGACCGAGGAGCGTCATCTCGTCTTCGCCGACGATGCTCTCGTCTGAATCGAAGGCAACGAGTTCTCCTTCGCTCTCTTTCGCGATCGCGTACGCACCATCCGAAACGCCGTTATAGAAGACGACATCACCATCAGACTGGAACCGTGTGATATTTTTCTTCGCTTCCAGGTACGCCTTCTCGGTGCCGTGGTAATCGAGGTGCTCGGGAAAAAAGCTCGTGATGAGGGCGATCTGTGGACTCGTTGTCGTGTGCATCAGCTGGTAGCTGCTCATTTCCATCACGAAGAAGGAATCCTTCGTGGCCTGGTCCAAATGGGCGATTGAGGGATCGCCAATATTTCCGACAAGGTACGATTTTTTCCCTGCAGCGACGAGGATCGCATGGATCAAGCTGGCGGTTGTGCTCTTGCCCTTCGTTCCCGTCACTCCGATGAGTGTCGCCCCTGCGGCTTTTGCGGTATCGAGAAAAATCTGCGACGAGTTGGTGATCTTCTTCTCTACTGCTTTAAATTCTTTCTGCGGCGGAATGCCGGGAGAAATGATGATGACATCAAAACGATTGAGATTCTCTAAATATTTTCCCCCGGTTTGCATCTTGTATCTTGTCTCTTGCAGTTTTTCGTTTCGATCCGCAATCGTGACATCAGCACTCGGTGCATATTTCTGTATAGCTCCCAGCATTGCTCGCCCCTCTTGGCCGAAGCCGAGGATACAGACGGCCTTTCCTTTGAGTTCCTGAATAATCATGCAACGGCGGCAACTTCTTGGAGACTGAAACTTCGCATGAGCGATTGAAATTCTCTCGGGATCCGATGATCCGTGGATGGCTTGAGCGAGCTCTCGATCTTGCGCATTGGATCATTGACCAAAGGAAGGACATCTCTCACGAACATCTGCATCGCCTTGGTGTCTTCCAGATCTCCACGCTTGTGCGCAAGGAGGAACGCTGCCTTCGTTTCCTCTGGTGTGCCGACACACTCGAACGGTTTATGCCCCTGTAGTCCGAGGAGTTCGCGGTAGAGCGTCTGCGCTTCTGGGGCATCGAAGGTCAGTCCTCCGAAGATCTGTGTGAGCGTCTCGCGAGGGAGGAACGCGGCGTAGAGCGCGAAGACGAATGCGGTTTTGGGATCAGAGTGGACCCAGAGGTTCGCGGGTTTCTCTTCGAGGATTCTCCAGTTCGCGTTGCAGCTCGTCGTGACGGCGAAGTACTGGGGATAGTGCGTGAAGAGCTTCGCGATTCCTAGTTCCGAGAGCGGCCGGAGCAAACTGAAATAGGAAAGATCTGGCGTGATGTAGTCCTTCACGTACTCCTGGAACATTTCTTCGAATGCGAGGCTCTTACTCCACTGGTGATTGATCACACGGCCTTTCCATTCCACATTTCCCTCCGAGGCGCTTCGCTCATTGCTCATGATCACCGCTTCAAAGCCGTACTGGAGTGCCACGAACGTTGCGAGGAAGGAGAGGTACGCCGTGATCGGCACGTGGCCGTTGAGTGCTCCTTCTTTGTTGAGCTCAAAAAGTTTCGCCGAGAGTGTGCGTTCGACGGTGATCACGGGGAGACCGGTGACCTTCACCGCTTTATCGATCAACGGATGACTTCCCATCCGCAGAAGCGTCACGTCGTAGCCCGCTTCCTTGAGGAGTTCTATCGTTACGATGGAATCTTTTCCTCCGCCGATCGGGACGAGAACGGATCCCTTGCGAATGTCGCGTCCGGCTTCTGCGTGTCCGCCCATGCGGGTGATCGGGAAGCGCACGAGACCAGTCGGATCTATCTGATTCTTATAGAAAAATTCTCCGAGCCCTTCGGTGTAGACGGTGTTCCAGAAGAGCGTCTGTCCTTCGCTCAAATCTCCGGACTGCACATCCATCGTTTTTGGGCAGCACGTTTTGTAGTAGCTCGTTCCTCCTGCCAGGTGGAGTCCGAGGAGCGCTCGATTCGCGAGCCGTTGCGGGACCGCGACAGGGGAGAGATTTGTTTTGATTTCGAGCGTTTCGCGAAACCGGGTCTCACCGTCGAGCGTGTATCCTAGGTCGATCCGATTGGCCCGCGGGTCATAGCCGAAAGACGAGAAGACGAATGTCTTATGCTGCTCCATCGAGTGGTCAGCATACCGTAAAGAACGCTCTGGGAGTTAGGGTTTGATTGTGAATTATTGTACGATGGGCGCGAGCCATGGTGGCGGTCCTTCGACCGGGCTCAGGACAGCTCTCGTGATCATTCATTCAGGTCTTTCTGTCATTGCTCAAGCCATGGTGGCGGAATTGGTATACCTGCCTGCCGGCAGGCAGGCGCGCACGACGAAAACTCGTTAGAATAGAATTACGATCTTTCTTATGCCATGGTGGCGGAACTGGTATACGCGCACGACTCAAAATCGTGTTCCCTCACGGGATTGTGGGTTCAAGTCCCACCCATGGCACCAAAACACTGGCTTAAAGCAGATTGGAACATTGACATAAATAGAAATTAGTTTAAAGTATTTTCATGTCTGAAAAGCAGGAATCTCCGCTAGAGAATCCAGAGAAAGCTGCGAGCTCTGACGTGGATGCTGAGGCACTTCTCGCAGATCTTGCTGACCTTGGGAAGCTTCTTCATAAAAACGGTGATCCACTCAAGAAGCAACTCGCGGACGCTGTTCGTGAAGTACAGACCGACTTACGTGTTACTCTTAGAGGAGAGCAGTTAGAAAGTGGGGCAGAAGTGCTCGCACAACTTCGTGAACGCGCACGTGTGCTTCGAGAAGAAATACAGGCGCTCGTTGATGCGAAAGAGAAAAAAGAGAAAGCGGAGACCGCGCGCAGAAATGCGCAAACGAAGCTTCAAAAGCTTTCCGAACATCCGCCGCAGAGACGGAAGATCAAGCCGAGTCGAGACCCGAAATGGAAAACCCCCACCGAAGACGAGCTCAATAAGGAGCATGAAACGGAGATGGCCGAGCACGCGAAGGAGATCCAGCGAGTGGAAGGGAGAATCGCGACGTTGAGTGCGGAAACGAACGCTGCGGATGCGCGATTGAACGAGATGCAAGCGAGCACGCAAGCGAGCATGCAGGAAACACTCGAGGCGGTGCAGCACACGAGTGCGTTTCTCCGTGAGCAATCGACACGACAAGTGGAGAGTGTGCCGCAGTCAAAAGTCACCACCCCCAGGCAATCGAGCCCCTTCGTCATCGATGTAGGTGCGGGATTCGAAAAGACGTCCATACCACCCTCTCCGCAAAAAAAAGTAGGGCTGCGTCTCACTTCGAATAAAGGTTTGGATTTATCGTTTTCAGTCCCGCTTCAGGCCGAGTCTACTGTAGACCTGGCACAACTGGAACAAAGGGTGCTCGTTGTTTCGAGCCTGATGAAAGAGCTGCGTTCGAAGCTGAAAGATCCTGCAAATTTCATCAAAGATTTTGATGCGATCAGGAATGTGATACGCACGCTGATCGCGAAGTTGAAAGAGGATGGTGTGCAGAATGAAAGCGATGCTCTCGCGGCGATTTCGGAACAGACATATGGGGCATGCCAAAGCAAAGAATGGAACCTGGAAGAAGGCTTTCTCCATCAGCTTTCCGCAGTAGGTTCGAAAAAATGGGACGAGGTAAAACGGATTATTTCCCACGAACGCCCCATCTACCCGACGTCAGCACAATTCAATCTGTATGAGAATATTCCGGACGCGGTTCCGCGCGTGGGAATCACGAAAATGAAAAAGCGATTTACGGAGTTAGAAGACGGGGAATTCGATCCCCTGTATGCCCAGGCGCTGAATCTCGCGGAGTGGTGCGCTGTGACGGAAAAAGAGCGATATGTTGCCGCTGGTCAGCAGTTTTTTGATCAATCAGTGCGCGAGCCGGCAAAGGACGCCCTGCACAGATTGGTGGGGGTAATCCCTCCGAAGCGGGAAGGAAAACGAATAGCTGCCGAGCGTATGTATCACGCGGTTCTTACGGTGGAAGATCGCGCGGAAAAAGCGGAGACGGAATACCAGAGAGTCATCACGCAATTTTTCGGGTATCTTGCCGGGAAAAACGGGAATGCATTGCTGAAGCAATGGGAACAGGGCGGGTCGAGGAAGAAACGTTAGGAGCCCTTCGATAGAATTAATCCATCTCCCAGAGTGCCACACGGATGTTCCAATCGGGCTCGAATGCCATCGTGGGTTTTGCGGTGTTCTTCCACGTGCCCTCCGCGAGCTTCATGGCGCGCTTTGCGGTCTCCTCCAAGATCTTCGGGAATTTGTCTTCCGGAATGTCAGACCAGTCGCACTTATCGGAGTGGAAGAGCATGGCGCCCGCGTAGCGGCTGATGAGGCTGATGAAGATCATGCTCGCGGTCGTAATGAAGCGCTCGTCCATGGTCTGGTCCTTCGTGCGGAACGACTCCATGTACTTCTGCACGTCCCAGATGTGGGCCATGGAGAGAATGGTGGCGACGCTGTCGCCAGCGCCCATGGTCTGTTCCTTGGCGAGGTTGATTTTCTTCTCGGGATCGCCGAGCAGCTTGATCATTTTTGCCGGGCCCTCGGTGGTCTCGTCGGGGATAGAGGAGAAGATCGCGTACTTCTTTCCGTTCGGGTCGATCGCGACGTGATACCCGCCCTCTCGTCCGCAGCTGACACTCACGGGGAAGCGCATGTTCTTCGCTGCCTTTGGGTGCACGACGGAGAAGTATCGGCGGAACGAGGCCGTTACCTCACTCGTTGTTTGCTCGTGCAGCTGCCCATTCTCGTCGAAGGGTTTGGCGAAGGTGAGGACTTCCTCTTCCTCGGGGAGCCCGCTGCTGTTGGCGCGCTTGCCCTGTACTGCTTCGCGTCGCTCGAGTGCCTCGATGAACTTCACCATCTCTTCGTCGTTCATGCTGATGATGGGATTCTCTCCCTGGTTGAGCCTGTTGTTGTAGGTCTCGATCGCGCATTGGTCCCGGAATGCACTCGACGGATTTTGGAACTCGGTGTAGGTCGCACGGTCCTGATTGTTCTTTGCGAGGGGAGTAAGGCTTTCGGAGACCAGGGCGTGGTTACATTCGGCGAGCTTCGGAAAATGCTTTCCCATTTCACTGAGAGTGGAGTGCATGGGAGTGACGAGTCCGAGCGTCCCCTTCGATTGAGTCATATCGTTCGGATACTTCATGTGGAGGGCCTTGCGACTATCCACTTCGAGATACTTGAGGTGGATGCGCTCCCGCACATCCTCTGGAACTCCTTCCATCCATTCGTTGAAGACGGGTTCGTACGTGGAGAACAGACGGACTTCCACATTCGTCGGCATCACTTTCGCACGCATTGCGTGCACGATGTTGCGGATCATATTCGGGACGTTGCCACCCGGGTCCACGCGACTGATGTGCATGAGCGCCTCGTGCAGTCGGATCGCATCCGAAGCGTTTTCGTTGATCCCTTTTCCTCTGTACGACTGAGGCAGAGGGATTTTCATCTCCTTCAAATATTCGTCACCTTCGGCGCCGAGTCGGAGGACGAGACCCAATTTATCTCCGATCTGGGTGTTGAGCAGGCGCATGCTGGCTGCCACTTTTTCCTGCTTCGGTCCCACGAAGTTTGTGTTTTTGCGCAGACTCAAGAGAAGCTGCTTCGCAGCGTCCTCGTGTTGCGCAACTTCTTCTGGGGTTGCCCTCGTCGGGTCCGGAAATGCTTTGTAGTCGACAACGTTCACCTGTACTGCTCCGAGCAGCGGGTTATCGACGCTTTGCATTTCGTGCTTCTTACTCACAGGAGGGGTATTTGTAACAGAGAGCGTATGGGCAACGCAAGTGGCGCTTCCCACTGTTCTTTCTTTGGACATTGGAAACATCCCAAAATCTTGCGTTTTCCGAGGAGATCAATCTCCGCGTCATACTGTTGTTCTCTCTCCCAACAGCGGATGTGTGTAGAGTACCGCCGTGCGCATCGCTTCTCTTTCTCCGGCGGCAACCGAGATCCTTTTTGCTCTCGGGCTCGAGAAGCAGATCGTGTGCACGGATCAGTTCAGTAACTTTCCGGAGGAGGCGAAATCACTCCCGCACGTGCGAGACATGGTGAAGATCAAGCCCGAGGATGTCTCTGAGTTTCAGCCGGACATCGTTCTTCTTGGGACATCGATCCAAGAGAGATTAGCTGAGCATCTTCGAGCTGTGGGATTCAGTGTCGTGCACGACGATCCACGCACGATCAATGACATCTATGTGTGGATCCGTTCCCTCGGTGCGATCTTCGATAGCGAGAAAAAAGCCGAAGAACTGGTGCGCTCGATGCAGGAGGGTTTCAACGATGTAAAAAGGAAAGCTGCGAAACTTCCGCGCAAGCCGCACATCTATATAGAAGAGTGGCCCGCCCTGCCCGACAGTTCGGGCGGGCATCAACCTCCTTTCGCGTCCGGGAACTGGGTTCCTGAGGTCGCGAAGATTGCGGGGTGCGAGCAATTTCCGGTTCCGGCAGGGCACTTAAGCCCAGAAGTCACACTTGATCAAGTTGCAGGTTGGAACCCCGAGATGATTGTCATCAGTTGGTGTGGTGCGGGGTCGCTTGCGCAGAAAGAACTCCTCACGGACCGTCCGGGATGGGATGTCCTTGAGGCGGTGCAATCAGGAGCTGTTCGGGTGATCGATGATAGTTTGCTCAATCGTCCGGGACCGCGGCTCGTCGAGGGGGCGCAGCGGCTCTACGGATGGATTTTTGAAAAACTCCATTAATCGATTTTTCGATTGAAGTGGGAGGCTCGCATTTCTACAATGCGGCACTTTATGGAACAGGAATGCAATCATAGGCCGGGGCACACGTTCCTTGTTCGTGCCGCAATCGATCATTCGCGGCCGTCGAAAATGGATGACATGGTCACAGCTCTCACAGAGGCTATTGCGGATGTTTCCATGTTCTTGAGGTTGAGCCACACACACGTGCTCCAAGCAGGTGTGGAGCAGAATGAAGCCATCATCTGCGACGGCATCCATATTCCTGGCAATCTTACCGATGAGCAGATCCAAGAACTGACAGAGGCATTTCGGGAGCCTCTCGAGATTATGGTTGCAGAGAGTAGAGAAGCTTGATGACGAAAGAACCCACGCGTAGGCTGAGGGTACTTTCCCACCTTTCGCTCATGATTTCTCTCACGCAGTTCGATGATCTCATCCGTTCGAAGAGTTTGCTGACCCACTACTTCTACGCACAGAAGTGGAACATGGGAGAGCTGACACTCGATGAGTTAAAAATCTACGCGAAGGAGTACTACCACTTGGCCAAGAGCGTACCGGGCATCGTGAGCCGCGTGCGCGATCGCGCAGTGGAGAGTAAGCCGGAGCTGGTCAAAGAGATCGAGAAGAACATTGTGGAAGAGACGGAGCACATTGCGCTCTGGAAGAGATTTGGGAAAAGTCTCGGCGTGAGTGAAATGGAAATGGATAGCTACGAGCCGAGTGCAACGGTGAAGAATGCGGTGACATCGCTCGAGACCCTCGCAGAATCGAGTTTGGATGCTGGAGTGGCTGCGGTCTACGCGATGGAGCTGGAACTCCCGGCTATCGCACAGTCGAAGAAAGACGGACTCTGCAAGTGGTACGACCTGCCAGAGGCGAATGCCGACGCGCACATCTACTTCGATGAACACTTGAACGAAGAGGAGCACTTCTCCGTCTGGCGCTCTGTGCAGATCGATCCGGTAAAAGCGAAGCAGGCGATCGAGTCGTCACTCGCTGCGCAGCACGCAGTGCTCGATGGCGTGTGTGATCGCTGCGGTTTCGACATGAAGTGCTAAGTTCGTCGTCCGATCCATCATCGCTGCGATTTTGTGTGTTAGACTGTGTCTCCGATGACCCGCTCTCTGTCCACGCCCTACGGTCGATTTCAGTTCACGCTCGATCGGGTTTTCAAAAAATTGAAGCTGGAAAAATCCGCAGAAGAGATTTTCACGAAGCCGGAGCGGATTCTCAAGAAAACAATTACCATAAAAAGAGAGAACGGAAAGAGTGCGAAGTACGAGGCGTTCCGCGTGCAGTTCAATAACGCGCGCGGTCCGTACAAAGGCGGCATCCGCTACCACCCCGAGGCAGACGAGAGCGAAGTGAAGGCGCTCGCGGCGCTCATGGCGATAAAGACTGCAGTCGTAGATATCCCGTTCGGCGGAGCGAAGGGTGGTGTGCAGGTCGATCCGAAGGAGCTCTCGAAGCGCGAAATCGAAGAACTCTCACGCGCGTATGTGCGGGCATTTGTGGATCACTTGGGACCCGATACCGATTGTCCCGCTCCGGATGTGAACACTACTCCGGAGATCATGGCGTGGATGCGCGACGAGTACGAGAAGATCACGAAGACCGTCGCCCCGGCAATGATCACGGGTAAGCCGCTCTCCTCCGGTGGATCCGTCGGACGTGATACCGCGACCGCGCGGGGTGGGTTCTTTTTGCTCCAAGAGTTTGTCGCACAGGAGGCACTCAACCCCGGCGAGCTTTCCGTGGCAATCCAGGGATTTGGGAACGCGGGAGCGACGATGGCGAAGTACCTGCACGATGCCGGGTTCATCGTTGTTGCGGTGTCGGACTCGCAAGGTGCTCTGTACATGCCCGAGGGGGTGGATCCGGCTCGTATAGAGAAGTACAAGAAGAAAACTGGATCTGTCTCGGGCGAGTATTGCGAGGGATCGGTTTGCGATCTTGAGAAGATGAAAAAGGATGGCGTCGAGGCGATCTCGAACGAAGCACTCCTCGAGCTCCCGTGCGATATCCTCATCCCCGCGGCTCTCGACAATGTCATCACGAAGAAGAATGCGACGCAGATTCATGCAAAGTACGTTTTCGAACTCGCGAACGGTCCAACAACACCCGAGGCGGATGCCATTCTCGAGGAGAAGGGAATCACGCTGATTCCAGACGTCCTCGCAAATGCTGGTGGCGTCACGGTGAGTTACTTCGAGTGGCTGCAGGGGAAGTCGGGCGAGCAGTGGACAGAGGAGCGGGTGGATCGCGAAC